>JAYVCN010000390.1:0-9324 GCA_043749875.1 Candidatus Eiseniibacteriota bacterium
GACTCCGCAGCGCGGCGCGGCGCACCCTCGGCCATCCGCCGTGGACCTTTCCGTGCGCCCCGAGAACCTCTATCCTGTGCGGGATTCGTCCCCCGCCCGCCCCCTTCACGGGGCCCCCTCGCAAGGAGCATCCAATGAGTCTCAACAGGGTCATCCTCCTCGGCCGCCTGGGCCGCGATCCCGAGGTGCGCTATGCCCAGAGCGGCACGACGGTCGCCACGCTCAACATGGCCACCGACGAGCGCCGTCCCGACGGCAATGGCGGCTGGAAGAACGAGACCGAGTGGCACCGCGTGGTGCTGTTCGGCAAGCTCGCCGACCTCGCCAAGCAGTACCTCGTCAAGGGTCGCGAGGTGTTGATCGAAGGCGGACTGCGCACGCGCCAATGGCAGGACAAGGAAGGCCAGAAGAAGTACACGACCGAAGTCGTGGCGCAGAACATGCGCTTCGTCGGCGGTCGCCAGGGCGGCGCGCCGGGCGCTGCGCCGGGCGCGGCTGGCGGCGCTGCGAGCGGCCAGGGCTTCGAGCGCGGCGGCGAGGAGGTCTCGGCGCCCGTGGGTGCCGATGACTTCAGTGACTTCGCCGGCGGCGGTGGCGACGACAGCGACATACCTTTCTGAGCCGCAGGTTCGGCAGTTGCATCAAAAGCGCGCGCGGCGCTTTCCGCGCAACCTGTTCGGGGGCGTACTGGTCTCGACGGGGGGGCTGAATCAGAGAGTGCAGGTCGGGGGCCCGTCGCCTCGTTAAAAAAGCGGGAACATCACATCTGCCAACACGCAGATGGCTCTCGCAGCCTAATAGGCTGTGACGCCTTCCCGGACCCCGCCTGTGGGGGCTGGAGCGGGCGCCATACAATCGCAGGCTGGTCCAAAGCCCCGCCCGCGGGCCGCGGACGAGATGCAGTCAGGGCTGGTGCGCAGAGATCCCGCCGACCGGAGCGACGCGCGCGAGGAGGTTGCAGAGTAGGTCGGATAAGCCTGTAGGACTCTCTGTGGATGACCTTTCGGACGCGGGTTCGATTCCCGCCGCCTCCACCAAGTAACCTGCGGCCGGCCGGTGCTCACGCGCCGAGCCGGCCGCACTTTTTTCTGCCCGCTGGCTCGATGAGGTTCGATCGACAAGTCGCCGCGCGAAGTGCTGACCCTCGGGCATTCGAACCGCCCGATCGAACTGTTCGTGAAATTACTTGCCCAGCCTCACCCCGGCACTCGCTCGCCCCGGCCTCACCACGTAATCTCGGAGCGCGTTCGCCGCCAGCCCGCGTCCCCGCCCGGAGGTCCCCCATGCGTGCTCGTCTCGCTGTCCCGCTCGCCCTGCTCGCCCTCTCGCTCCTCGCCCTCGCCTCGTGCTCCGTGGACGGTCCGCCCGCCAGCAAGCCCGACGCTGCGCCGCTCGAGCACATCGCCGGCGCCGACAGCGCGCTGCAGCGCTTCAGCGCTGCGCTCGTGGCGGGCGACTCCATCACCATCACGAGTCTCGCCGGCGAGCACTTCACGCTGGTCGAGGACGGGCGCACGCTCGACCTGGAAGCCACGCTGGGCGCCCTGCACGCGATGCAGTCGCAGGGCCGCCTCAGCCGATCGCTGGGCAAGCTCACCACGCACCTGAAGGGTCGCGTGGCGTGGTCGCACTACCACGTCACGGGCGAGGTGCAGGGCCCCGGCGCGGCGGTGGCGTTCAAGCGCGTCGAGACGGCCGTGCTCGAACGTGACAGCGACGAGCGCTGGCGGGTGATGCTCATGTCGAGCATGCCGGAGCCGGCCCCGCACTGACCCTGGCCGCCGGCGCGCACGAGGCCGGCGACGACGATCCGGGTGTACCGGGCCGCCCCGATCCGCCCCGTCTCGCCCGCCGCGCCAACCCTCCCGCTTGCCGTTACGGCCCGCGGGCACTACCCTGCCGCGTCCTGTGAACGCCACCCCGGCCCCCCTGGCTTCGAATCTCGCTTCCGTGCGCGAGCGCATCGCCGCAGCCGAGCGCCGTTCGGGGCGTCCGGCCGGGTGTGTCACGCTCATCGGAGTGGTCAAAACGCTGCCGGCAGACATCCTGCTGGCGGCAGTGGCGCTGGGCCTCAAGGATCTGGGCGAGAGTAAGGTCCAGGAGGCCGAGAGCCATCAGCGACTGGTCGACCGCAACGCCGCACGCTGGCACATGGTCGGCCACCTGCAGCGCAACAAGGCGGGCCGCGCGCTGCAGATGTTCGACGTCGTGCACAGCCTGGACGACGCCGGACTCGCCGGCGCGCTGACGCGACGCGCACACGCCGCGGGCAGGCGTCAGCCGGTGCTGATCGAGGTGAACGTGAGCGGCGAGGCGAGCAAGTTCGGCATGACGCCCGACAGCGTCGCGTCGCTCGCCGAGCAGGTGGTGGCGCTCAAGGAGTTGGAGTTGCTGGGCTTGATGACGGTGGGCGCGCCGGTGGCGAGCGCGGGGGCGGCGCGGCCGGGCTTCGTCCGCCTGCGCGAGTTGCGCGACGAGATCGTGCGGCGCCTCGGGGTGCCGTTGCCGGAGCTGTCCATGGGCATGAGCGACGACTTCGAGGTCGCTGTCGAGGAAGGCGCGACGATGGTGCGCGTGGGCACGGCACTGTTCGGCGCGCGAGAACCGCATGGAGGCGGGTGATGTTCGTGGTGGGCAATGTGATTGAGGCACTGGCCACGGTGCTCGAGTTCGTGCTGAACGCGCTGAGTCTTGTTCTGATCATCAATGCACTGTTGTCGTGGGTCCGGCCGGATCCGGCGAATCCGATCGTGCGGTTCCTGGATCAGGTCTCGGACGCGGTCTGCGACCCGATTCGTCGGCTGTTCCCCACGGTGGTCGGCGGTCTCGACCTGGCGCCCATGATCGCGCTGGGTGTGATCTGGGTGTTGCAGATGGTCGTGGTGAAGTCCCTGCACGGGATGGCAATGAAGGTCGGGTAAGTGATGCTGGCGCTGCGCGTGCGGCCGGGCACGAAACGCGAATGGACAGCCGATGGCGAGCACCAAGACGATGAGTGAGCTCCAGTCCCGCATCAGCGAGGCCGCGGCGGCCGTGCGTGCGAAGGCCACGCTGCGCCCCGAGGTGGGCATCATCCTCGGCACGGGCTTGGGCGATCTCAGTCAGGCGCTCGAGTCCACCACGGTGATCCCCTACGCCGGCATCCCGCACTTCGCGCAGTCCACGGTCGAGAGCCACGCCGGCGAACTGCACGTGGGCAAGCTCGCCGGCCGGCCGGTCGCGGTGATGAAGGGCCGCGTGCATTTCTACGAGGGCTACACCATGCAACAGGTGGCGTTCCCGGTGCGCGTGTTGAAGGAACTCGGCTGTCGCACGCTCATCATCACCAACGCCAGCGGCGGCATGAACCCGGACATGCCCGCGGGCACGATCGTGGTGACCACGGACCACATCAATCTCATGGGCGACAACCCGCTCATCGGACCCAACGACGACGAGCTGGGGCCGCGCTTTCCCGATATGAGCGAGCCGTACTCGCGCAGGCTCGTGGCACTCGCCGAAAAAGTGGCGCTCGACTTGAAGCAGCCGCTGCAGCGCGGCGTGTTCGTGGCGGTCACCGGGCCCAATCTCGAGACCGCGGCCGAATACCGGTTCCTGCGCGCGGTGGGCGCCGACGTGGTGGGCATGTCGCTCGTGCCCGAGAACATCGTGGCGGTCCATGGTGGCATGGACGTGCTGGCATTCAACGTGGTGACCGACGCCTGCCTGCCGGATGCCCTGCATCCGGTGGACCTCGCGGCGGTGCTGGCTGTGGCGGGCCGCACGGCGCCCGCGCTCACGCGCCTCGTGACCGAGGTCGTTCGCCGTCTCGACGAAGCAAACTGAACTCCAGATATCTTGAGCGGCTCGCGCGCACGACCGCGCCCGCCGTGGCAGCGAACACGGAGGTATTGCCGATGGCCATCGCCCGCAAGAAGATCGCTGCGAAGCCCGCCTTGAAGACCAGGGCAGCCATGGTGATGAAGTCACCCGGCAAGGGGAAGCCCGTGGAGAGGAAGCCCGTCGGCAAGCCGGCGGCGAAGGACGCGGCGAGGACGGTCGTGAAACCCGTGGCGAACTCCGCGCCCAAGCCCGCCGCCAAGCCTGTCGCGAAGCCCGCTACGAAACCTGCTGCGAAGCCCGTCGCCAAGCCTGCCGCCAAGCCCGCGCCCAAGGGCACGCCGGTGCTCAACAAGGGCGCGGCCGCCGCCAAGGCGCTCGCGCAGGCGCGTGCCGCCGCCGCTGCCAAGGCGATCGCCGATGCCAAGCGTCCGCCCAAGCTCGTGCCCGCGACCGCCAATGCCATCCGCCCCGGCGCCGCCAAGACCCCGCCAGCCAAGGGCAAGGCGTCGCAGAAGCCGCCCGCGGAGGTGCGTCCGCTCGGCGTGCTGCCACCCGAGTCCATGGCCAAACCCAGGCCGGCGCCCGAGACACCGCATGTGTTCATTCGGGCGCGCCCCGCGCTGCCCCCGCCGCGCGTGACGGCGCCCGGCAAGCCCGGCGCGAAGGGAGACGAACGCCTGAACGATGACGATCTCAAGTACTTCGAGAAGCGCCTGCTCAGCGAGCGCGCGCGCATCATGGGCGAGATGGGTCACATCGAGAGCACGCTGCTCAAAGTGAACCCGCGCGACTCGGCCGGCGACGTGAGCGGCGGCTATTCGTTCCACATGGCCGATGCCGGCACCGACTCCATGGGGCGCGAGCTCTCGTTCGACATCGCCTCCAAGGAAGGCCGGCTGCTGCGCGAGATCGATGACGCGCTGCGGCGCATCTACAACGGCGTGTTCGGCATCTGCGAGGTGAGCGGCAAACCCATCGCGCGCGCCCGGCTCGAGGCGCTGCCGTGGGCGCGCTTCACGGTGCAGGAGCAGGAGAACATGGAGCGCCAGCAGCGCGCCGGCCGGTTGGTGAAGGAAGAAGAGTGAGCCGTTCGCCCGCGCTGCTGCTGGGCGTGGCGGGCGCGAGCGTGGCGTTGGACCAGTGGAGCAAGCACTGGGCGAACGCCCGCCTGGCATTCCACGAGCCCATCCACCTGATCGGCGACCTGCTCACGCTCACGTACACGCGCAACTCCGGCATCGCGTTCGGGATGTTCGCGGGCAAGAACTTCCCGTTCTACATCTTCTCGATCGTCGCGGCACTGGCGGTGTTCTGGATGTGGTCACGGCACCCGCGGCTTCCGGTCGCGCGACAACTCTCGCTGGCGCTCATCCTCGGCGGCGCGATCGGCAACCTGGTGGATCGCGTGTGGGTGGGCTCGGTCACGGACTTCATCCTGCTCGCGTGGCACGGCCACGAGTTCCCGGTGTTCAATGTCGCCGACGTGTGCGTGACTGCAGGCGTCATCCTGTTCGCGCTGGTGTGGACGCACGATCCCGAGCCCCACGTGGCGGCGACGAGCACACCGGACCCGAGCCCAGCGCTGGCAGCGGAGGACGCACATGGACCGACAGTTGGAGCTGGAGGTGCCGGACACGGGGACGGGAGCCCGCTTGGACCAGTGGCTGGCGAAGGCTCGAATCGGCCTGTCGCGTAACCGGCTGCAGAAGTTGATCGACAGCGGCCGCGTGCTGGTGAATGGCAAGGTCGGCAAGTCGTCACTGCGCTTGAAGCCCGGCGACAGGCTGTCGCTCGACGTGCCCGCGCGCCGCGCCTCGCCGCTCGCGGCCGAAGTGCTGCCGCTCGCGGTCGTGTTCGAGGACGATCACCTGCTCGTGCTCGACAAGCCAGCCGGCATGGTCGTGCATCCGGGGGCGGGCGTGCAGAGCGGCACGCTGGTGAACGCGCTGCTGCACCATGCCCCGGGCATCGCCAAGGTGGGCGGTGAGGGCCGCCCCGGCATCGTGCACCGCCTGGACCGCGACACCTCCGGGCTGCTGGTGGTGGCCAAGACCGAGGACGCCTACCAGGTGCTGGTCGAGGCGCTGCGCGAGCGCACCGTGACGCGCGTGTACACGGCGCTGGTGTGGGGCGATCCCGGGCCCGCGGACGGCGTCATCGACCTGCCCATCGGTCGCGATCCCAAGGACCGGAAGCGCATGGCGGTCATTCGCGGTCCCGGCGGCAAGGTCGCCCGCACGCGCTGGCTGGTGCTCGAGCGCTACGGGCTCGCGACTTTGCTCCAGGCCCGGCTCGATACCGGCCGGACACACCAGATCCGCGTGCACCTGGCCGCGCTGCGCCACCCGGTGGTCGGGGATCCCGTTTATGGTGGCCGCGTCAAAAAGATGTTGAGCCTTCGCCAATCCGAGCGTAGCCTCGCGGACGCTCTGCTACGCTTGCTCCGGCGGCAGGCTCTGCACGCCGCAGAACTGGAGTTCCTGCACCCTGCTACGGGGGAACGGCTCCGCTTCCGATCCGAACTGCCGACTGACTTCCGCGAGGCGCTCGAGCGCCTGCGGGCGTTCGCGGCGCCGCGTTCCTCCTGAGCCCGACCCCCGCATGTCCGACCCCACGACCCCCGAGACGATCACGCTCCGGCTCCCAAGCCGGCTCGAGCTGCTGGCCGTGCTCGACCGCGTCGCGCTCACGGTCTGCGAGCGCATGGAGTTCGACGAGGACACCAGTTCGCAGGTCAGCATGTCGGTGATTGAGGCCGGCACCAACGCCGTGCAGCACGGGCACAAGCGCGATGCGGCCAAGTTCTTCGAGAGCGAGTTCCGGCTGTTCCCGGACCGCCTCGAGGTGGACGTGCGCGACCAGGGCGGCGGCTTCGACGTCAGCAAGCTGGTGGGCGACGTCACCGGGCCCGAGCACCTGCTCGACATGCGCGGGCGCGGCATCTTCATCATGCGCTCGTGCTGCGACCTGGTGTTCTTCGATTTCACGGCCGAGGGCACCGTGTGCCACCTGGTGAAGTACCGCGCGGCGGCGCGGCGCGCTGCCGACGCCTGAGCCCGGCCCCTTCATGAGCCCGCGGTTCATGAGTGGTCGGAGCTAGCGGGCACCCTCGTGCCGCGCATCCTCGCGGTGGACTGGGGGGAGCGCCGGATCGGCCTGGCGCTGTCCGACCCGCTCGGGATACTGGCTACCGGCCTGCCCACGCTGGAGATACGCGGAGAGGCTGAGGCCGTGGCCCGAGTGGCCGATACCATCCGCGAGGTGGAGGCCGACTCGGTCGTGGTGGGCCTCCCGCTCACGCTTGCCGGCAGGAAGGGTGACTCGGCGCTGGCAGCCGAGCGCTTCGCGCAACGGGTGCAGGAGGCCAGCGGTGTGAGCGTGTCGCTTTACGATGAGCGGCTCACCTCGGCGCTCGCGCAGCGGAGACTTCACGAGACGGGTGCCCGCACGCGGGGCCGCAAGGGTAAGCTGGACCAGGGTGCCGCGGTGGCACTGCTGGAGGGGTGGTTGGCCAAGCTCAGCTACGAGCGAGGGGACAGAGCCGAGTGAGCGGGGAGCGTAAGCAAGACAAGCACCTACGCGGTTCGGCGCGTCGAGCCGCCGACGCGCGCGGCGGCAGGCCGACGGGGCACTCGTCCGGGGGACGGGTGCGGGCGTTCCGGCCTTTGCGCTGGGCGTGGTTATTGCTGCTGGTGGCGCTGCTCGCGCCGGCCTACGACCTGTTCCTGCCCGCGGGCTACCAGCCGCCCCGCGAACGCCGCACCGTGGTCATCGAGCACGGCCAGTCGCTGCATGAGATCGCGCACGAGCTGCAGCGCGTCGGCATCATCCGCAGCCAGGCCGGCTTCCTGGTGCTGGCGCGCATGATGCGGCTGGACCGCAGCGTCAAGGCCGGCCAGTACTCATTCCGCCTGGGCGTGACCGTGCCCGCCCTGCTGCGTGCGCTCGACCGCGGCATGTACGGCCTGAACCTGGTCACCATCCCCGAGGGCCTCATGGTGAGCGAGACCGCGGCCCTGATCGAGCGCGAGGTCGGTATCCCGGCCGCGTCCATCGAGTCGCTGGCGAAGGATCCGGTCCTGCTCGACTCGCTCGCGGTGGGCGCGCCGTCGCTCGAGGGCTGGCTCGCGCCCGATTCGTACGAGTGGCTGCCCGGCACGAGCGCCGACGTGGTGCTGCGCACCATGGTGGCGCGCACGCGCGAGCGTGTGCAGCGCGCCACCGCCGGCTACGACTCGCTGCCGCTCGGCATGAACGCGCACGAGGTGCTGACGCTGGCGAGCATCGTCGAGTCCGAGTCGCACGCCAAGGAGGAGCGACCGCACATCGCGCGCGTGTACTTGAACCGCCTCGACCGCGGCATGCTGCTGCAGGCCGACCCGACCGTGGGCTACGCGCTCGGGCGCGGCCCGCGCTCGCGGCTGACGTTCAAGGACCTGCGCGTCGCGTCGCCCTACAACACCTACCGGCACGAGGGCCTGCCGCCGGGCCCCATCTGCAGCCCCGGCCTGGCCGCGATCGAGGCGGTCATGAACGCCACGCTCGGGGCGAAGGACCTGTACTTCGTGGCGCGCGGCCAGGGCCACCACCTGTTCGCGCCGACTTACGAGGAACACCTGGCGAACATCGCGTTCGTGCGCGGCAAGCAGGCGGCACTCGCCGCGCGCAGCAACCCCGACGCGTCCAGCGAAGCCGGGCCGGATTCAGGTGGCGGCAGCGATGCCGGCGCCAACGCGCCACTCGCCGCCAACTCCAAGCCCGCCGCTACGACGGCGCGGAAGGGCTCGCTGCTGCTGTCGCACAGCGTTATCAAGGACGCCGCCAACACGCCGCCGCCCGTGGCGCTGGTGCCGGCGCCGGCGCCCGCGGCCGCGCCGCACGCGCTGCACGCGGACTCCACCCGGACCGCTCCGCACGGCGCAGAGGTCGCGAAGCCCGGCGCAGCGGCGACGCATGCGGCCGTCGACACGGTGAAGCTGCACTCGAGCAAGCCCGCCGTCCGCGATAGCTCGGTGCACAAGGCGACTTCGCCGACGAGCCCGGCCAAGCCCGCGGTGCGCGATAGCTCGGCGCACAAGGCACTTTCACTGCCGAGCACGGTCAAGCCTGCCGTCCGTGATACGACCCACAAGGCCGTCGCCAAGCCCAAGCCCGCACACAAACCAGCCGCTTCGGGCGTCAAGCCCCCCGCGTCGAAGGCGACGGTCGACTCGGCTAAGGCCGGCAAGGGGCAGTAGGTGGCGGATCTGGCCGCGCCGGGCGCGGCGGACAGTGCCTGCCGTGGGCAATAAAAAAGCCCCCGGGCGCTGGCTCGGAGGTTTCGGGCTGTGTCTGCGCCAATTCTTCAGGCGCGTAAACCCAGTATGTAGCCGGTCGGCCCAACTGCCTAGCCCCCCGGGGCAGAATAGTGCGCGGAAGATCATTGATGGGCTTGGCTCAAGGCTAACTTGTTGCAGCACAATGGGCGGGTTGGCTGAGCAGCCCACTGTTCGCAGCCCCAAC
>JAYVCN010000391.1:0-4699 GCA_043749875.1 Candidatus Eiseniibacteriota bacterium
ACAGCATGGCCGACAGGGCGGTGAAGATGAACCACCTGCGCGGGTGCATCATGATCTTGCTCCGATCGTGTGAGGGTATCTGTCCCGGCCCGAAGCGAAGATCCAGGCCGCTCCCCTCGCGCTCGGAGAGCCGAAATCCGGCTCCACCGGCGGCCGCGGGGCTTCTTGCTGAACTGCTTGAATGTCTTGAGACGATGCGCTGCTCACAGCGCTCGCCGGCCCTGCAACAGCCTGATGGCCACGACGATGATCGCGATGACGAGCAGCACGTGGATGAAGCCGCCCGCCACGAAGGAGGTCATCAGGCCGAGCAGCCAGAGCACGAACAGAATGACTGCGATGGTCCAGAGCACGTGACTCCCCTTGTTGTGAGTGGCTCAGCGTCACGGCACTCGGACAGCCGTCATCGGCAGCCACGTGACAGCATTGCCAACGCTGAAAAGCATCTCTCGTGCCACCGGGCATTACCGCGTAACCCGCTGCGAATTCACGGGCTCGCTCGCCGAAACACGGTATGTCAAGGGTTTGCGTGTAAATTGTACCAACCGGTTACTACATTTCACCTGCCGGGATCGGGCGGGACCGCAACGGCTTTCACACCCACGCGCGGGGGCACGGGTGCCAGCTCGCCGATGACCGCCTGGAGCACTGCGGCGCCTGGCAATGCCAGCAGCGCGCCTGCGGGACCCAGCAGTTTCGCCCCGGCGAGCACGCTGACCGTGATGACGAACGGATGCATCTTGAGGTAGCGGCCCATGAGACGGGGGGTGACGAACGTCCCGATCGCCCAGTTGATGCCGAAATACACCCCGAGCCCCAGCACCGCCTGGAACGTGCTCACGCTCGAACCGGCGAGTGCAATCGCGATCGCAGCCAGCATGAAGCCGAGGTAGGGGATGACCTCTGCGGTGCCCGCCAGGACTCCGAGCAGCAACGCGACCGGGTGGTGCAGCAGCGCCAGGCAGGCGGCGACCGACGCGCCGGTCACGAGACACACGATCGCCTGCCCGCGCACGTAGCTGCGCAACGCTCGGTCCACAGCGCCCCCCAGCCGCGAGAGTTCGGGACGCGCTTCCTCGGGCACGAAGCGCAGGGCGCTCACCCGTACCGCATCAGATTCGGCCAGCAGGTAGAACGCCAGCAGCGGCAGCAATGTGAAACCGAGCAGGGAGCCGATGCCGCCGAACAGCTTGCTGACGCCACTGACAAGCATGCCTCCGAGTTTCTGGACCAGTCCCGGCCCGTCGCTGCGCATTCTCTCGATCGCCGGATCGAGCCAGACGCTGAGCCCATGCTGGTTGGCGTACTCATGCAGGTCCTGAACGAGCTTGGCCAGGATTTCCGGCGCGTTGCCGGCGAAATGGGTCGCCTCGGCTCCGATCCGTGGCACGGCGAGGACGATCAGCCAGCCGACCGTGGAAACCAACACGAGCATGACGCCTCCCGCCACGATGCCGGGCGGCAGACGGCGGCCCCTCGGATCGCGCACCCGCTCGATCGTCCGCACCGCGGGGAGCAGCGCGTAGGCCAGCAGCACCGCGAACCCCACCAGCAGCGCGAGGTCACGCAACACCCACAGCGCCACGATCGCGACGATGGCGAGCTTGAGCAGCGTCGAGCGCGCCGAAGCGAGCGGGGCCCTCCTGTCGGGCGCCGCATGGGTCCGTCCCTCGGGAATCACCGCGGCTTGCGGTGGCGCAAGGCATCCAAGCCGAAGGCTCCCGCACCGTGGGCGGCGAAGAACAGGAAGACGAAACAATACAGCACTGCGAGCTCGCCATGATTCTGGATCGGCCACGTGCCGTGCGATTGGTGCGCCGTGAAATAGGCGACCGCCATCTCACCCGAAAGCAGGAATGCCGCCATCCGAGTGGCCAGGCCAAGCGCAACCGCGGTCCCACCGAAGAACTCGATGATGCCCCCGATCCCCATCACGGACATCAGCTGGACCGAACCTCCCGGCGCGCCACCCGCCCCACCAAACCATCCGAACAGCTTCTGGCCTCCGTGCTGGAGCATCAGGAATCCGGCAACGATCCTGAGCAGGATGTGAGCCACTTGGGCCACTCGTGCCATGTTCATGAAGTTCGCTCCTTGGCGGCGCCGACGTCGCGCGTCAGCGCCATGGTGTTGGGGTGAACGACGCGCTATGCAGTCCGGCGTTCCGGCAGGAGCAGGAGGAGCAGGCCGCCGACGATGGCGATTCCCGCCACGAGCGGCTGGAATGGGAGCGTGGTCGGGTCCAGGCCAGTCGACCGGATCGACTCCACCTCGAGCACGGTGTTCTGGCGCGTGAACCGAATCCCTCCATACACGAGAGCGAGCAGACCGAGAATCACCAGCAGGAACCCGAGCGCCTTCACGTCACGCGGCCCTCATCGCATCGCCACCGTATGACTGACCGTGAAACTCACCACGGTGCCGTCGGGCAGCACGACGTCGGCACCCTCGCCGCGAGCCAGCGAGGCACCCGCCATCACGGGCTCGGCGCTCGCCGCGATCGATTCGTCATGGTCATTCACGCGAATGCTCTGCACGCCCAGCTCGAGCATGGCCCGCGCGCCGCGTGTGGCGGGGGTCGCGGCAGCCACGACACCCTCCACCATGCTGCCAGCCGGGATGAGGCCTCCGTTCAGCGTCCGCACCGTCTCCGTCACCGACCCGCGCCAGGCATCCCCGGCGCTGGCCGTCTCGGAGGACAGGTTGACCGCCAGTGCGACCCTGATCCTTGTGCCCGAGAGCACCGCGCGAGCGGGCGCAGCGGAGTATCCCACAGGCGCAAGGCTCGCCGCCTGCGCGGGGGTGCTCTCGCCGCCACAACTGGTGAGCAGCCATAGCGCGGCAGAGAGCAGCACGCACGCCGTCAGGCTGGTGCGTCCGGAATGACTCATGCGGTGGTTCCCCGGGATGCATCCTGAGCTAGAACTTGATCGCAAGTCCGAGCGCAAGGGTCCAGAAATCAGGGTTGAACGACGTCGGGACGCTCAGCGTGCTGTTGTCCTTCTGCATGAAGATATAGCGACCGTTCAAGTCGAGGCCGAGCTTGGGCCCGAGTGGCAGATCGACTCCGCCTCCCAGGTGAACTCCCAGCTTCTGCGTGGTCGAATCCTTCACGATCAGGTTGTTGCGATAGTCGAGCGTGGTTTTGTACCAACCGACGCCCCCGCCCGCGTAGGCCATGGGGAGCGGGGTGAGCCAGACCGAAGCGGTCAGCGGCCACTGGCGCACCTTCAGGTCGCCGTTCGCAAACGAATCCTGTCGATATCCGATGCCGCCCTCGAGCTTGAGAAACGGCAACAGTGAGGTGCGCAGCGCGAGTCCGCCGAAACCACTGGCGTTGCCAGCGTTCGTGTCCGTCGACTTGGTCATGCCGAGCGAGGGGATGATCTCCATCGCCCGCGCGTTGCCGGCACCCGAGGTCGCCAGGGTGGCCAGCAGGAGCGCTCCTACCAGCTGCCGCGCCGAGATCGGGCCGCGCTTCATATCCGTCATGGGGGACTCCTCTACGTGCACAGGGAACTCCCACCCGTGCCATGGTGCCGCCGGGTGACGAGCTGCTCGAGGCATGTCGGGCGGACCTGCCCCGTGCCCCTTCTCCAAGCGTGGAAAGCACGAACAATGCCATTCACGGCAGGGAGCCCGGGCGAACGCTAGATCATTGGGGCTGCTCGTGGTTGGGAGCACACCCGGTGGGTCCGGACAGGGCGGGAGCGATGCCTGTGCGGGAGTAGGAATTTCAATCCGGGGCCGGAACTTCAAATCCCATCGCATGCCCCGCAGGCGGCACCCCGGCGGGTCCGCCGGTGCTCCGGCACACATGCGCCCCGCGGCTAGCGGGTCGTCGGCTCGTCGGACGCGACGCGGTGATCGCCAACCCCGCGACGCCGCGCGAGGCTGCCCACGACCGCCACGAGCTCGTTCGGGTCTGCCGGCTTCGACAAGTACATCTGGAATCCGGCGGCCAGGATGGTCACCCGGTCCTCGATCTTGGCGTAGGCCGTGAGCGCGACCGCGGGAATGAACCCGCCGCGCTCCGGCGTCCGCAACCGGATCTTCCGAATCAATGAATAGCCGTCTTCTCCGGGCATGGCAATGTCGGAGACGAGCACGTCCGGCGGCCAGGCATCGAGCACGTCGAGCGCCTCGGCGGCTGACCCCGCGGCCCGCGCCTCGGAACCACAGGATTTGAACAGTACCAGCAGGGCTTCGCTCGCGCTGGGCTCGTCGTCCACGATCAGCACGCGGATGCCGTCCAGTCGCGCCAGGTGCAGGTCCGAGAGCGTGTCGCGGGCGATCGGGTGCCGGCGCGCCGGATCGCGCACCTCTCCCACCCCCGTTGCCAGCAGCGGAAACATGACGGTGAACTTGGAGCCGAGTCCTGCACCCTCGCTGTGGGCGTTGATCTCGCCGCCATGCAGTTCGACGATATGGCGAACGATCGAAAGCCCGAGACCCAGGCCACCATGGCGTCGCATCGACCCGCCCGTGGCCTGCCGGAACGGCTCGAACACGTGCGGCAGGAACCCGCTCTCGATGCCGATACCGCTGTCGCCGACCGATATCTCGACGTGCGACTCCGCCCGCTGCAGCACGACCTGCACTCGGCCGCCCTTGGGCGTGAACTTGATGGCGTTGGAGATCAGGTTCGCCATCACCTGCTGGATTCGCTCGGAATCCCCCGAGATCTGGCCCGCGCGTT
>JAYVCN010000392.1:0-4378 GCA_043749875.1 Candidatus Eiseniibacteriota bacterium
GCTGCAGGATGCACGGGTCGGGATGCCGGCGAGGTGCGCACGCGGGGAAACAGCACCGGCCCGCTCCGTAAAGAGCGGGCCGGCTGGCGCTGAACCGAAGGAATTCGACCGCGACTACCTCATCTGCGGGATGACGACGTTCTTCGCGGCGACGGTGAACGACGCCGGCAGCCCGTCCGGACCGACAGCATCGAAGCGCATGGAGTAATCGACCATCCGGCCCGTCTGCAGCCACGCGTTCCACCTGGTCTGCTGGAAGCGGAGGATGGGCGGCCCGGGCGGCAGGCCGGCGAGGCCGGGCCAGATGATCTCGAGCACATTGCCGGCCGCATCGATATTGAGCACAACGCCGGGCTCGAGCGTGATGGGAACGAGCAGCGGCCCGAACGTGATCGGGTTGCCCGTCGCGGTCACCGAGATGTTGGTGCCGGCGCGGAACATGTTCCCGCTGCCACCATTGTAGCGGATGGTCGGAGCGGCGGCAGCGGCGCAGGCGCCCGAGGCATGGATCGTACCGCCCGCCACGTCACCGTGCTGCTCGAAGCGGAGCCGATTGCTGCGGAACTGCACGATGCCGGAGAGCTGGTCCACGACCGCGCCACCTGCTCCGAGCGTGGTGGGGCACGGCGCGATGCTGCCGCCACCCGGGGTCACGGCGCTACCGTCCAGCGGGACGTTTGCGACCTGGCCCTTGATGCTCTGCTGGACCCCATCCTGCGACACCGTGAAATCGAACGAGACGTCGAGCGTGGTGCCCGGCGGCGTCATCGCGGTGTTCCACCTGGCGAGCTGGACAATCAGGCGGGGCGAGCTGACCCCGACTCCGGCCAGCTGGGGCCAGACGATCTGGAGCACGTTGCCTTCGGCATCCGAGGCGGCCACGGTCCCCGGTGCCACGCTGTTGCCCGCGAACGTCAGGGCGCCGAACGTGAGGCGGTTACCCGAGGTGGTGATGGAGTTGGTGCTGCCGCTCACGAACACGTTTGCATGGCCACCGATGAAATTGATGGTGGGGATGTCCGCCGCTGCACACGGCCCCATCGACTGGATGGTGGGCACAGCGATGTCGCCGATCGACATGATGCGCAGGCGATTGGCCCGCAACTGCGGCACGGAGGCGGATTCGATGTTGACCGCATCCGCCGTGGCGAGCGTGTTCGCGACGAGCGTGGGGCAACCGGCGACGACCTGCGTGCCCGCGCCGTGACGGCCGGGGCCCGCGATGTCGTCACTGACGTGCTGGGAACGGCCACAAGCGCCGAGGCCGATGACAAAAGTCAGGGCGAGCAGCGAGACGGCGATTCTGGGGTAAGACGGCTTCATGTGGGGAGCCTCCCGAACTTGGGATGGAGAGTTCTCGAACTGCGGGGCGAAGGTCGAAGCGAGCCCGGCGGAGAGTCCGGGGTTGCGGGGCCGACGGTGGCGCTGCCGGTCGGACCCAGTGGGAGTGAGCAAATGCGAGGAGCCACGCGACTCCGAAGAGAAGAATGCGGACAAGAGAATCAAAACACAATATGAAAGTGCTGCTTTGGCATACCGCGATGTCGAAGTTCGATACCGTTAACCACTCGTCCTGCTTACGCGACAATGTTCAGCGATGGCGCTCGAACACATGGCGCGTCCGGCACCCGCGTCCGCTGCCCGTCGCCGGCGCGAGGCCGCTGAGGCACACAACAGCAACCGGCCCGCTCCGTGGGGAGCGGGCCGGCTGGTGCTGTATCGAGGTCCTTCGACTGCGACTACCTCTGCTGCGGGATCAGGATGTTGTTCGCGGTGGCGGTGAACGAGGCGGGGAGGCCATTCGGGCCCACGGCGTTGAACTTGAGTGCCACGTCGACCGACCGTCCCGTCAGGATCCACGAATTCCACTTGCTCTGCTGGAAGCGCATGATCGGCGGGCCAGGCGGCAAGCCCGCGAGTCCGGGCCAGATGATCTCCAGCACGTTCCCGCTCGCGTCCGCAGCGAGCACGACGCCCGGCTCGAGCGTGATGGGGACCAGCAACGGGCCGAACGTGAGCGCGCTGCCCGTCGAGGTGACCGAGATGTTGCTGCCGGCGCGCGTCATGTTGGCGGAACCACCTGTGAAGTGGATGGTCGGGGCGTCCGCAGCAGCGCATGCACCGGACGCGTTGATCGCGCCACTGGCCACGTCGCCGCGGAGCTCGAAGCGCAGCCGATTGCTGCGGAACTGTACGATGCCTGCAAGCACGTTGGACACCGTGCCACCGGCGCCGAGCGTGAGGGGGCAGGGGGCGATGGCCGCACCACCCGGGACCACCGCCGTACCGTCCAGCGGAAGGGCCGCACACTGGCCCTTGATGTTCTGCTGGACACCGTCCTGAGAGAACGTGAAATCGAATGCGATGTCGAGCTTGGTGCCCGGCGTGGTCATCGCGGTGTTCCACTTGGCGAGCTGGATGCGAATTCGCGGCGAGCCGACGCCAATGCCGGCCAACTGCGGCCAGATGATCTGCAGCACATTGCCTTCGGCATCCGAAGTGAGCACGGTGCCGGGTTCCACATTCGTGCCCGGGAACAGCAGAGGGCCGAACGTGAGCCGGTTGCCGGTGGTCGTGATGGAGTTGGTGGTCCCGCTCACGAACACGTTCGCGTGACCCCCGAGGAGGTTGATCGTGGGGATGTCCGCCGCGACGCACGGCCCCATCGACAGGATCGTCGGCACGGCGATGTCGCCGACCACCTCGATACGGAGGCGACCGGGAAAGAACTTGGGCACCGAGCCGACTTCGATGTTGACCGCGTCCGCCGTGGCGAGCGTGTTCGCGACGAGCGTGGGGCAACCTGCGACGACCTGGGTGCCCGCGCCGTGACGGCCGGGACCCGCGACATCGTCGGTGACGTGCTGGGAGCGGCCGCAAGCGCCGAGCCCCAGGGCGGCCACGACCACAAGCGCGGTCCGCACGGAGAACTGAACCTTCTTATCGGAGAGAGTCACGGGTGAAACCTCCCATTCGGAGAGAGACGCGTGGGGTATAGCGGCATGTTGGCGAAGATCCCGGGTCGCGCCACGACCCGAAGCCACGCCTGCATGCCTTCGCAGGGACCTTCGGCGACAGTCAGAAGCAGACCATCGCACGAGTCGAAGTGTGCGTAAGCACAGTGCAGAATGCAAGAGTCTTGTGTCCCTAAATCCTTATTTCACACTGTGGTTTGTGATATGAGAACGATGTTCGCTCGCGCCTTTCGAACCCGCTCAGCCCACCCCGGTTCGTTCGTTCCGGGGCGACGGTGTCCAGTCCGGGCCGGGCCGTTTGCTGGCGACGAACACGTCGAGCGGCCGCCGTGCTTGAGTGCATGCCCGCTCGGCGCCCTGCGAGGTCGGGCCAGTTCGTGAACACGAGTTTGGTGTGGCATATGCCCGCGGTGGGATGACCAAACATTTCGCACGGGCGGGAAACATCGCCGACTGGCCAGGGGCACCGTCATTGTCGCAACACAGCGTGACGTTCGCTGCATGGCTGGCCGCCGCCCGCCGCGTCGGCGTATGGTCCGTGCGATCCGGTTTCATGCGTGCCGAGCCCCTCCTTCCCGCCTGGAGCACCACCATGGAGATCCTGTTTCGCCGTGCCGACCTCGCGACGCGTCCCGGCGGCCTGCTGGCCGTGGGTGTGACGGAGGGCGTCATTCCGCACGGGGGCTTCGCTTCCCGTCTCGACACCGCCAGCGGCGGCGCGCTGCAGGCGCTGCTCGCCAGTGGCGACTTCGCCGGCCGCGCCGGCGAGACGGCGCTGCTCTATCCGCGGGGCGTGAAGGCGAAGCGCGTGTTGGTGGTGGGCTTGGGTTCCGCCACGGATCTCGGAGCCCGTGCCGTGTTGCTCGCCGCCGCGGCGGCGGCGCGCAGGGCGCGAGAGCTGGGAGCGGGCACGCTGTTGGTCGCGCTGAGCGAGAGCATCGAGTCGGAACCGGGTCTGTCGCGCGCGGCGGGCGAGGGATTGGTGCTCGGCCACCATCGCCACACCGCTTACCTCTCGGCCGGCGGCAAGGCGCCGCTCACGAGCATCGAACTGCTCACGCTCGCCGCGCCCTCCACGGCCGGAAAATCCGCGCTCGTCGCCGGCGTCGCGCGCGGGGAGGCAGTGGCCCTGGCGCGCGACCTCGCCAGCACGCCAGGCCAGGACCTGCCGCCCGCCGCGCTGGCCGCGCGCGCGCGCGAAGTGGCCAAGCGGGTCGGCGCCAAGGTGACGATCCACGAGACCGCGGCGATGGAACGGCTCGGCATGGGCTGCGTGCTGGCGGTGGGTCGCGGCAGCCCGCACCCGCCGTGCTTCATCGAGCTGGTGCACGAGCCGGCCAGACCGAAGCGCGCGAGCAAGGTGCCGACCGTCGTGCTGATCGGCAAGGGCGTCACGTTCGACA
>JAYVCN010000393.1:0-2669 GCA_043749875.1 Candidatus Eiseniibacteriota bacterium
TTCTGCCCGCCGATGTTGAGGAAGTCACCACCCACGTAGAGATTCGGGCCCGCGAGCGCCATGGCTTGCACGATGTTGTCCGCATTCGGATTCCAGGCCGAGGCCAGGCCCGTGACGGCATCGAGCGCGGCGATGCCACTGCGGACCTGACCGCCGATGTTATTGAACATGCCACCCGCGTAGATCGTGCCACCGTTGGCGATGAGCGAGAACACCGCGTTGTCCGCCGCTGGATTCCAGGGCGTGGAGAACCCCGTCAGCGCCTCGAGCGCGGCGACGCGCTTGCGAACGACCGCGTCGATCGAGGTGAACTGACCGCCCACGTACAGCGTTCCGGCCACCGGGTCCAGCGCCAGCCCCAGCACCGGGCCGCTGGCGTTGGGATCCCAAAGCGGGTCGGCGAGGCCGGTGACGAAGTCCAGCGCGGCGATGCGATTGCGCAGCTGCCCGCCAATGCCGGTGAACTGGCCGCCCACGTAGAGCACCGACGCGCCCGCCGCGAATGCGCGCACCGAGCCGTTAGCGATCGGGTTCCACGCGGTGGCGACGCCGGTGGTCGCATCGAGCGCGGCGATGCGATTGCGCACCGCACCGCCGATCACGCCGAAATCGCCGCCGACGTACAGCAGGCCGGCGCGCAGCACCATGGTGCGCACGATGCCATTGGCGCTGGGGTTCCACGCGGCGACCGTATTGTTGGCTAGCACGCGCGCGATGTTCGTGCGCGAAACGGCGCCGACGGCGCTGAACTGTCCGCCGATGTACCAGCCGCCGGCGCCATCGGGCAGCGCGCTGAGCACCGTGCCGGTGACGCGTGGAAAGCCGGCCGCGGGCAGCGCGGTGGTGATATCGACTGGCACGCCAGCTCCGGTCACCGGGCCGACGAAGGAGAAGTTGCCACCCAGGTAGAGCGTATTGCCGCGCAGCGCCTCGGCGGTGACCTGTCCGTTGGTGATATAGAAGTTGGGGCTCGCCGTCTGGGCACGTGCCGCGGAAGCCACGAGCAGCCACGCGCAAGCCGTCGCGAGCAACCTGCATGCTGCGGCCCGGCTCGCGGGGTGCACGCCCGCTCGAGCCGCGCGATCGGACCCGGCCGGTGCCGGAGGCGAAGGCATGCGCGCGCCGATCATTGCAGGAGCAGCACGCGAGAGGTCTGCACCTGACCCGCGTGGCGGACTCGGACGAGGTAAAGCCCGGCCGGCACGCGCGTCCCCTGGGCATCGCGGCGGTCCCAGCTGATGCTGGCGCGGGCCCCGAACGGCGCCGGCCCCAGGCGACGGACGACTCGGCCCAGCAGGTCCATGACGTCGGCTTCGGCGGGTCCTTCGGCTGCGTCGTCGGAGACGAACCGGACGCCGCCGAACGATGGATTGGGTTCGACGCGCAGGCCGTGCGGTTCGGCGGATGCGGGAGTCCCGACGCCCAGTCCGATGCCGATGCCGATGGAAGTCTTGGATAGGCCGATCGTCGCCACGCGGATGCCATCATCATAGAACGCGCCGTGGCGCAGGTAGATCTGCGTGGTCTGCGGCGTGAGCACGGAGTGGAAACGCAGCTGGTAGAGGTGGCCGGGTCCGGTCAGCGACACCTGGTTACACAGCAGGACATCCGTCACCGTGATGCTGTCCGCGGTCATGGCGAAGCGGTGGAACGTATTCCCGCACGCCGTACTGCAGCCGCCCGTCATGAGACAGCCCTGCTGCAGAGTGGTCGGCACCGTGGGCAGCAGCGTCAGCACTCTCGGGTCGAAGGCGAGGACCAGTTCGTAGCCATTGAAAGCTGTGCCGGCGGCCGTGACGTCCACGGACACGTTGAAGTCGCTGCCGGGCGTGATGATCTGGAACTGGGGCGTGAGCGCGACGCTGACGGCGGCGCGCACCCAGGCCGGTGCGCACAGCAACGCGAGCGAGCAGAGTCCGACGCCAACGATCCGCTGGCAGAACCCGAGCAGATTTGTCACGATCCCTCCGTGCCTCACTTGAGATGCACCAGCGTGCGCGAGAACTGCCGGCCGGCGGTGACGAGGCGCGCGAAGTAGACGCCTGGCGCCACGGACCGATGCGCGTCATCGTCGCCGGCCCACGTGAACCGATAGCTCCCCGCTGCGAATGTTCCTTGCGCCAGCGAGCGGACGCGCCGGCCGTCCACCGAGTAGATCGCGAGATCCACCGCGCCGGTCTGCGAGAGCGCGAACGGCAGGCTGGTGGCGCCGGAAGCCGGGTTGGGGAACGGCGCCATCAACAGCGTGTGGGTGGGGATCGCGGCCTCGGTTGCGGAGCTGAACGCGGACGGTCCGAGCGTGCGGTTCGCGGCGTCGCGCGCGACGACGCGCGCGAAACGGATCGCCGGGTCGCCCACGCGCAGCGCCCGGAACGTGATCGTGGCCAGCTCGCCGGCGCCGGTGAGACCCTGGGCCCGGGCGCCGAGGAGCGCGGCATCGACGGACCCAGGCCGTGCCGACAGCACCATGCCATCCTGCGTCTCGACCCAGCCCGAGCTGGTCACCGAGACGGGCTCGGCCACTGCTGCATCCCAGTCGAGCTCCGCCGAAACGCCCTGCACCCTGCCCGCCGCCTGCATGTGCAGCACGGCGGTGAAGGTCGCGCCGGACTCCACGAGCGAGGGCGCCTGCACCAGCAGCCGGTCGGGAGCGCTCGCCGAACGCGCCG
>JAYVCN010000394.1:0-8507 GCA_043749875.1 Candidatus Eiseniibacteriota bacterium
GCTGGGGCCACGTGAAGGCGCTGTATCGTTGAGCGATGCGCCGGAACAAGCGCGCTCGGACCGAGCTGCCGTGATCGCGACGCGGCACCTCGGCCGGGCGCGCTACTCGTCGTACACCAGGTCGCGCGTCACCTCGGCCAGTGACGCCGCGCCGCACTGCGCCATGGCCATCTCCAGTTCGCCCGCGAGCAAGCGGATGACGCGGGCGACGCCGTCGGCGCCCGCCGCGCCAAGGCCCCACAGGTAGGGCCGCCCGATCATCACCGCCGTCGCCCCGAGCGCCAGCGCCTTCACCACGTCCACGCCGCGTCGCACGCCGCCGTCGAACAACACCGGCACGCGACCCGCCACCGCCGCGACGATGCGCGGCAGCACGTCGATGGTGGCCGGCACGGTGTCGAGGTTCCGCCCGCCGTGATTGCTCACCGCGATCGCCGCGGCGCCACGTTCGAGCGCGCGCACCGCGTCGTCCGCGCGCAGCACGCCTTTGACGATCACGGGCAGCTTCGTTTCCCTGACCAGCCACGGCAGCACGTCCCAGGTGAGCGACGGGTCGAGGAACGGGTTGTGCGTGCCATGCACGAACGTCGGCGCGCCCGGTACCTGCCCCGGCAGCCCGCGCAGGTTCGCCGGTTCGAGTCCCGGCGGCAGTTCGAGCTGGTTGCGATACTCGCGGTCGCGCGCGCCGAGCACCGGCGTGTCGACCGTGAACATGAGCGCACGGCAACCCGCGGCCTCCGCGCGCCGGACCAGCTCGAGCGTGAAGCCGCGGTCGCGCTGCACGTACATCTGGAACCACAGCGGCCCGCTGGCCACCGCCGCGATGTCCTCGATCGTCGTCGTGGCGGCGGTGCTCAATATATAGAGCGCCCCGGCCGAGCCGGCGCCGCGCGCGGTGGCGATCTCCCCCTCGGCGTGGAACAGCCGCTGGAACCCGGTCGGCGCCAGCAGCACCGGGAACGGCAGGTCGACGCCGAGCAGCGACAACCTCATGTCCACTTCGCTGACGTCGTGCAGCACTCGCGGGTAGAGCCGCGTCGCGTCCAGACGCTCGCGGTTCCACGCCAGCGTGCGCTCGTCACCGCCGCCGCCCGCGAGGTAGTCCCACGCCATCGGGGACATGCTGGCGCGCGCGAGGGGTTCGTATTCGTGGAGGTTCACCGGCAGGGAAGTGCTCACGCCAGCACCCTATCCCTTGTGCGCGGAAGATTGTAGATGGGCACCGGCAGGGGCCCGATGGCCGGATCCCGCGACCACGGCACAAGCACCGACGCGGACCGTCGGAGCCTTCAACAATTTCCCGCGCACAAGCCCTGGATTGACGGGGGTGGGGTTTGGGCCTAGCTTCCTCGGCCCGACTGCGTGCGGAAGTGGCGGAACTGGCAGACGCACTAGATTCAGGTTCTAGCGCCCGCAAGGGTGTGGGGGTTCAAATCCCCCCTTCCGCACCATCACACACTCCTGATCGCGACCCGACAGCGCCCGCCCCGGGCGGCCAAGCGGCACCGGCCGGCCGACGACGCCCCGCGCCCGGGTCGCAGGGGTCGCGGTCATGTCCGAAGCCACTGCTTCCGCCGATCGGCTGGTCGCCCAGAATCGCCGTGCCTCGCACGACTACGCCATCCTCGAGACTGTCGAGGCCGGGCTCGTGCTCGCAGGCACCGAGGTGAAGAGCCTGCGCAACGGCAAGGCGAGCCTGCAAGAGGCGTGGGCCACCATCGAAGCCGGTGAGGCGTTCGTCTACCAGATGCACATCCCTCCCTACGAGCAGGGCAATCGCTGGAACCTGGACCCGGTGCGCAAGCGCAAACTCCTGCTCCACCGTGCCGAGATCGAGAAAATCCGCAAATCGATCGAGCAGAAGGGCCTCACGCTCATCCCGCTCAAGCTCTACTTCACCCAGGGCCGCGCCAAGCTGCTGCTGGGCGTGGCGCGCGGCAAGAAGACGCACGACAAGCGCGAAGCCATCGCCGAGCGCGACGTGCGCCGCGAGATGGACCGGGCCAAGCGCAGCGTGGAGCGCGGGGGATGAGGCGGCGGCGACTTGCGACACCGCTCGCGTTGCTCGCTGTCCACGCCAGGCGGGTCCTGGCCAGCGTCGCGCTGGTCGCGGGCGTGATGCCCGGCACGGCCCACGCTGCACCGCCCGCACCTGCGGCCGACAGCCTGCGCGTTCCCGCGGGGCTGGGGGTGCCCTCGGCGCCGGTCGCGAACGTGGACGGCGTGCCGATGGTGGCGGTGAACGAGCTGGCGCGGCTGCTGGGTGCCAGCAAGTTCTGGCGGCCGGACGTGCGCAAGCTGGTGTTGCGCGCGGCCGAGCACCGGATCACGTTCACCGCCGACAATCCATTCGTGCTCGTGGACGACCGCACGTTGCGACTCGAGCACTGGGTGGTGTCGCGTGCGGGTGAACTCCAGATCCCGGTCGAGGTGGTGCGCGCGCTGCCCTCCGACGCCAGCTGGCCGCGACTCGCCTACGACGCCGAGGCGCGCGAGCTGCGCGTCGCGCCGAGTGCGGGCTTCGTGGGCGTGCCGCGCATCGAGGTGTCCGGCGGGCTCACCACGCTGGTGGTGCCCACCGAGCGCACCGACGCCGTCGCCATCATGGGCCGCAGCCGCGCGCGCTTCCGCCTGCGCGTGGCGGGCGGGCTCACGGGCGCGCTACCGGATTCGCTGCCGGACGACGCGCTGATCCGCGACGTCGCGGTCTCGCCGGCCCCCGGCGGACTCACGTTCGAGCTGGCGCTGGCGCCCGCGGCCACCGGCTGGCGGCTCGAACGCGACGCGGCCGCGGGGCGCGTCACGCTGACGTTCGCGCGCGGGGGTTACGGCTACGAAGCCTTCGCCGCCGAGGGCGCGTCGGGACCGCGCGTGCTGCGGACGGTGGTGCTCGACCCCGGGCACGGTGGCGAGGACATCGGCGTGCGCGTGGACGGGGCCGAGGAGAAGTCGCTGGCGCTCGAGCTCGCCCGCTTGATCGCCGCCGAGCTCGCCCGCCGCAGCAGCGTGCACGTCGTGCTCACGCGCCGCGACGACCGCGATCTGACTCAGGAGGAGCGCGCCGAGGTCGCCAATCGCGCGGGCGCCGACGCGGTCGTGTCGCTGCACTTCGAGGCACTGCCCGGGCCGCAGGCGCGTGGCACGCTGGCGTGGTGTGCGCCGGCGGCCATGGGTTCCGGCACCGCCGACGCCACGAGCGCGGCGGGACTGGTGGCCTTGCGGCCATGGCGTGACGCGGCCGTGGATCGTGCGGTCGAGAGCCGGGGGCTGGCCGAGAGCCTCAGCGCGGCGCTCGAGCACCGTGGCTTCGGTCCCGCCGGCGTGCGCGAGCGGCTGCCGCTGGCGCTCGTGGGCGTGCAGACCCCGGGCGTGCTGCTGGACTGCGGCACGCTCTCCAACCCCGAGGAGCGCGCGCGGCTCCTGGCGCCGGGTGGGCTCAGGGCGCTGGCGTCTGCCATCGCCGACGGGCTCCTCGCGTGGCAGAGGAACGAATGAAGCGGATTCGCTTGCGCTTCATCGTGGTCGGGCTCGTGCTCGTGACGGCGGCACTCGTGTGGCGCGCGTGGACGGCGCGCCCGGTCGTGGAGCTGCCGGAGCTCGTGACCAGCGATTCCACCGGCGTCGGCCTACGCGCGGTCACGTTGTGGTTCGGCAGCCCCGGCGGCGACAGCCTGGTCGCGGAGCCGCGCGAGATGCCCGAGCAAGCGGGCCTGCACGAGCGCGTGGCGGCGATCGTGGCCGCACTGGAACAAGGCCCCCGCGCGGGCGGCACGCGCACGCTGCCCGAGGGCACGCAACTCCTGCACGCCTACGTGGACGAGGCTGGACTGCTCACGCTCGACCTTTCGCGCCCGTTCCGGCAAGGTTTCCACGGTGGCGCACGCGCCGAGGAGATGACCTTGGGCTCGCTGGTGCGCACGCTCGCGACCAACGTGCCCGAGGCCAGGCGCATCCGCATCGTGTGCGCGGGCGTGGCCGTGCCGACGCTCGGCGGTCATTTTCCGCTCGACCAACCGCTCGCTCCCGAGGAGTGGCCGTGAGCCGCTCAGGATCGGCCCTGAACGCATGACGATCGCCCCCGGCTTCGGACGGTGGGTCTTGAACCTCATCAGGAGGCAGACGTGTCCGTGAACGGCGATTCGCGTCCCATCGGCGTGTTCGATTCCGGTATCGGTGGCCTGACCACGGTGCGCGAGCTGTTCCAACGCCTGCCACGCGAATCGGTCGTCTACTTCGGCGACACGGCGCGCCTGCCGTGGGGCAATAAGTCCAAGCAGACGGTGACGCGCTTCTCGGTGGAGATCGCATCGTTCCTCGTGCGCCAGCACGTCAAGTGCGTGGTCGTCGCGTGCAACACGGCCTCGAGCCATGCGCTCGACACGTTGCGGGAGCGCTTCGACGTGCCGGTGATCGGCGTGATCGAGCCGGCGGCACGCGCCGCGGTCGCTGCCAGCCCGCGCGGACAGATCGGCGTGGTCGGCACGCTCGCCACCGTGGGCAGCAATTCCTACGCCGACGCCATCGCGCGGCTGGCGCCCAGCGCCACCGTTCACCAGCGGGCCTGCCCACTGTTCGTGCCGCTCGTGGAAGAGGGCTGGCTCGACCACGCCGTGACGCACCAGGTGGCCGCGGAGTACCTGGCCGAGTTGCAGACCGCGCAGCTCGACAGCCTGATCCTCGGCTGCACGCACTACCCGCTGCTGGCTCCGCTACTGCGCACCGCGATGGGTGCGAGCGTGCGGCTCGTGGACTCGGGCGCGGAGGCCGCGCTCGCCACGGCCGAACTGCTCGCGGCACGCGGGCTCCTGGCGCCCGCCGGCGCGGCCGAGCCCAGCCACCACTTCTTCCTCAGCGACGAGCCGCGCCGCCGCAGTTTCGCGCGCGTCGCCGAGTCGTTCCTCGGCCGCCCGCTCCCCAAGGTGAGCGTGGTGGACCAGACCGATCTGCCGTGGTTCGAACGCGTCCACGCTGACGACAGCGCACCCGTACCGGAGTGACCCCGTGACCCACAAGCCCGCCGCGATCCGCGAACACGAAGCGAAAGCCGCTGTCGCGCCAGAGTTCCAGCGCCATGACGGCAGGGACGCACGCAGTCTGCGCACATTCAAGTGTGAGCGTGGCGTGTCCTCGCATGCCGAGGGCTCGGCGCTCGTCGCCATGGGACGCACGCGCGTGCTGTGCACCGCGAGCGTGGAGGACCGCGTGCCGGGCTGGCTCCGTAACCAGGGCAAGGGCTGGGTCACCGCGGAATACAGCATGCTGCCGCGCGCGACCGGCGACCGCATGCCGCGCACGAGCCAGACCGGCGGCCGCGCGCAGGAGATCCAGCGGCTGATCGGACGCTCCTTGCGCGCGATCACCGACCTGGGTGCGTTCGGCGAGCGCACCATCACGCTCGACTGCGACGTGCTCGAGGCCGACGGCGGCACGCGCACGGCGGCCATCAACGGCGCCATGGTGGCGCTGCACGACGCGTTCGTGTGGCTGTCGAACCAGAACCATCTGGCGCGGCCGCCGTTCACGGACTCGGTCGCGGCCATCTCGGTGGGCCTGGTCCAGGGGCATGCATGCCTCGATCTGGATTACATCGAGGACTCGGCCGCCGACGTGGACATGAACGTGGTCATGACCGGGCGGGGGCGATTCATCGAGGTGCAGGGCACGGGCGAACGCGCGACGTTCGACGACGTCGAGATGCGCTTGCTGCTCAAGCTCGCGCGCGCCGGCATCAAGCGCGTGACGAACCACCACCGCAAGCTGCTCGCCGGCTCGGGACTGCTGCCCGAGTGATGCGTTTCGTCGTGGCGACATTCAATCGCCACAAGGCGGCGGAGCTGCACGCCTTGCTCGCGCTGCCCGGCGTGACGCTGGTGCCGCTGGCCGACTGGCCCGGCGCGACCCCGCCCGAGGAGGACGGCGACACGCTGCTCGCGAACGCACGCATCAAGGCGCGCGCGGCCGTGGCGCTGACCGGCCTGCCGGCGATCGCCGACGACACCGGGCTCGAGGTGGATGCGCTCGCTGGCGCACCCGGTGTGCATGCCGCGCGCTACGCCGGGGCGGGCGCAAGCTACGCCGACAATGTCGCCAAGCTGCTGCGCGAACTCGCGCGCGTGCCTGCGAGTTCGCGCCGCGCGCGCTTCCGCACGGTGTGCGTGGCGGCATGGCCCGATGGGCGCGAAGTCCATGCCGAGGGCGAGCTCGAGGGCGTCATCACGGCATCACCGCGCGGCACGAACGGCTTCGGCTACGACCCGGTGTTCGTGCCCGCCGGCAAGACGCGCACGTACGCGGAGCTCACCGACAGCGAGAAGCACGCGATGTCACACCGCGCGCGCGCGGTGCGGGCACTCGGGGAGAAGCTGGCGAAGCCGTAGGCCGCGCTCGACTACTGCCCGCCGCCACCTCCGCCCTGGTGATGGCAGTGATTCTGGCAGTCCTTCCGGCCCAGCCTGATCCGCCGCTCGGCCGCTGCGTGGCGTGCGTCCTCCTACTGCTCGCACGCATCAATGTCGTTGCACGCCTCCTCGTTGCGCTCATGCAGCGCTTCCTCGACGCGGGCCGAATCTGCATAGACTTTCGCGCACTTCGCGATGCAGCTGCTGGCCTTCTCAGGCTCCGCCACTCTCGTGCCCGTCGCCAAGCCGTCAGTGACCATCTTGCACTGGGTCAAAGTCAGGCCGAGACCGATCGAGAGCGCGAGCAGGGTGGCCGTGGCGAGCAGCTTGCGCGGTGTTTTCGGCGGGTTCGCTGGATTCATGGAACACCTCCTTGTGCGGAGCCAGGGTGCGTGATCGGAGGCGTGTGCTCCGATAATCGGGCGGCTGCGGTCAGGGATTCACCGACCAGCCGGCGCCGAGGCTCAGGCTCTCGAGGTGCAGGAGGGACGCGCGCACGCGAATACCGAACGGCAGCGCCACGCCCAACCCGGCGTTCCACTTCTCGCTGTCATATTCGATCTGCGTTGCCACGCGCCACCCAGGCGAAAGCTCGAGTGCTCCAAAAGCTCCGTCCAGCGAGCGTCGGGCCGCGGGGAGGGCGCGGAAACCATACCCGAACGCCGCGCGGCCGCGCAATCGATCCGCGGTCCACATGCTGGGGACCGAGCACGGGCAACTGCGCTACCGCCCGCCGTTTCCTCCGCCCTGGTGATGGCAGTGATTCTGGCAGTTCTTCCGCCCGAGCTGGATCCGGATCATGGCCACCTCGTGGCGTGTGCTCTCGCCCGCGAGGCACGCGGCGTTGCCAGCGCAGGCGTGGACGTTGCTCACATGCAGCCCGCTCTCGACGCGGACCGAATCATTGTAGGCGTGTGCGCACACCGCGATGCAGCCGCTGGTGTTATCCGACTGCGCCACCCCCGTGCCCGAGAGCCCGTCGGTGACCATCTTGCACTGGGTCAGCGTCACGGCGAGCCCGATCAACAGAGCCAGCAGGGCCGTCGTGGCGAGCAGCATGCGCGGAGTTTTCGGCGGGTTCGCTGGATTCATGGAACACCTCCTTGTGCGGAGCCAAGGTGCGTGATCGGAGGCGTGTACTCCGATAATCGGGCGGCTGCGGTCAGGGATTCACCGACCAGCCGGCGCCGAGGCTCAGGCTCTCGAGATGCAGGAGGGACGCGCGCACGCGAATACCGAACGGCAGCGCCACGCCCAAACCGGCGTTCCACTTCTCGCTGTCATATTCGATCTGCGTTGCCACGCGCCACCAAGGCGAAAGCTCGAGTGCTCCAAAAGCTCCGTCCAGCGTGCGTCGGGCCGCGGGGAGGGCGCGCAAACCATACCCGAACGCCGCGCGGCCGCGCAATCGATTAAGTGAGAATTCTGTGCCTGTCACCGCATAGCTGGAATGGAACCGGCGGTTGCCCTCGAGGTCCTCCATGCCCACGGCGAGCCCCGGCCGGCCGACTCCGGGGGGCAGCAGCTCGGCCCGGAAACTCGCCATCCGATCCACCTCGGGCAGCCGCGAGTCGGGCACGATGTCCTCGAAGGCCCGCAACCCGACCACGTGCGTCCAGCGCAGCGCGGTCTCGAGCCGCGGCAGGAAGCCGAGCGTCCCATAGTAGACCGCGTTCGCGTGTGAACCGCGATGATCATAGGCCCAGGCGCTGGGGACGTTCTGGTACCCCAGTTCGAGCGCGCGATCCGAGATGACGCCCGCCCACGGGGTGTTCACGAACCCGGTCATCCCCGTGGCCGACACCCACTCGATGCGCTCCGACCCCGTGCGGTGCGGCGCCCTGCTCGCGCCCGTATCCGATTCCCGCGCATGGGCGTCGAGCGATGGCGCGGAGAGCAACCGCAGGTAGTCCGAGCGCGAGGCGACACCGCTCAGGAACTTCCCGATGGGAGCGGCCGTGTCGCGGAAATCGAATGGGAAACGCGCGACGGGCTGGACGCGCACGGGAGCCCCCGCCGCCCTGCGCGCTGGCGGCACCGGGATCAGCACGCGCACGCCATAGGTCGAGAGTCCATCGGTGTGCTGGACGAAGTACGCGACGTCGAGGT
>JAYVCN010000395.1:0-4946 GCA_043749875.1 Candidatus Eiseniibacteriota bacterium
CGGCGGTGGCGCGGGCCGCAGAGCAGTGCGGCGACGAGGCCAGCGCGCGGCGCGCACTCGAGGCCGCTTTGTCACTCGTGGACTGGGCCGATCTGCACCTCGCCCTGGGCACATTGCTCGTGCGCGATGGCGAGCGGGCGGACGCGCGCGAACACTTCACGCGCGCGCTGGCGATCAATCCGCGCTACCGGGCAGCCGCGGTGGAACTGGCGCTGCTCGATGCGCGCGAGGGGCACGTCAGCGACGCGGTCAATGCGCTGCGCGCGCTCACGGGTGGCGGACTCGCACAGGAGAGCGCGTCATTGCAACAGGGTCTCGAGCGCTTGCGCGAGGCCGGGGTGGAGGACGCCGCGCCACTGCTGCGCCGCGCGCTCACGGGCGGCGACGAGGCGCTCGAGGAGTGGCTGGCGCAGGCGCAGCTGAGCTTCACGGCCGGCGATGCCGCGGGCGGGCTGCGCCACCTGCATCGGGCCGTGGCCGAACGCCCGGGCTACGCCGACCTGCACGCCGTGCTAGGTTCGCACGAGCTGCGCGCCGGCCATCTGGACGACGGCATCGCCTCGCTCGTCTACGCGCTCGAGCTCAACCCCGATTTCCACTCCGCGCGGCTGGAGCTGGCGCGCGGACTCGAGGCCCGTGGCGAACGGGACGCCGCGCTGCACGAGCTGGAGCAGCTGCTGGAAGTCGAGCCATCACATGCGGATGCCGTGACGTTCCGCGACCGGCTGACGATCCGTCGCCGGGCTCCCGCGCCGGCAGGTGGCTAGCGCACGAACTTTCTTGACCAAGCGCGGAAGCGGAGGCAAGGTTGATGTCGGGTCCGGGCTCTCCGAGGTCCTCTAGCCAGCCAGGGAGGAACATCCATGGCGCGTGGCACGGTCAAGTACTTCAACGACCAGAAGGGTTACGGGTTCATCAGTCCCGAAGGCCAGGAGGGTTCTGAAGTCTACGTTCACTTCAGCGCCATCGAGAGCGGCGGGTTCCGCACGCTCCACGAAGGCGAACGAGTCGAGTTCGAGATGGTCAACAGTACGCGAGGCAGTGAAGCTACCCACGTCTTGAAGGTCTGAGTCGCACCGCCCATGGACCCCGCGCGGCCCGATGCCTGGCATCGGGCCGCGTGCAATTCCGTTGTGATCGTTACTGCGTCACGATCCGCCGCAGCGCGCATCGGAATCACGTTTCGCAGCCAAGCTGCGAGCGCCGCGCGCACGCAGGCACTCGCGTGCGGGCGCGTGCGCAAGGGCACGCGTGACGCACTCGTGACATGCGCACGCGCGACCGCACGACGCTTCGCGTCGTGAATCCCAGCCGCCGGCGCCGCTTGCACCGCACGGGCTTCGACGGCATCACAGGGAGCCATGGCGGCCTTTCCACGCCGCCCGGACAGCCTGTTTTTGCTCGAAACTCACCGAGGCCCTATCCTGCCCGCCATGCTCGAGAACCTTCTCAAGTCAGTCTTCGGCTCCAAACACGAGCGCGAAGTGCGCCGTGCCCGGCCGCTCGTGGACGAGATCAACCGCGTTTTCGCCGAGTACGAGAGCCTCTCGGACGACGCCCTGCGCGCCAAGACGGCCGACTTCAAGGCCCGGCTTGAGCGGGGGGAGGACACGCTCGACGACCTGCTCCCGGAGGCGTTCGCGGCGGTCAAGCAGGCCTGTAAGCGCCTGTGCGGCAAGACCTGGGACGTCTGCGGCATCCCGCTCACGTGGCAGATCGTTCCTTATGATGTGCAGCTCATCGGCGGCGTCATGCTGCACGAGGGCAAGATCGCCGAGATGGCCACCGGCGAGGGCAAGACCCTGGTGGCGGTGCTGCCCATGTACCTGAACGGGCTGACCGGCAAGGGCGTGCACCTGGTCACCGTGAACGACTACCTCGCGAGGCGCGACTCCGAATGGATGGGCGAGATTTTCAAATTCCTCGGGCTCAGCGTGGGATGCATCCAGCAGAACATGGAGCCGTCGAAGCGGCGCGAGCAGTACGCCTGCGACATCACCTATGGCACCAACAACGAGTTCGGGTTCGACTACCTGCGCGACAACATGGCCGTGCGCCCCGAGTACCGGGTTCAGCGCGGCTTCACCTATGCCATCGTCGACGAGGTCGACTCGGTGCTGATCGACGAGGCGCGCACGCCGCTCATCATCTCGGGTCCGGTCGAGGACCGCGAGGATGATCTGTTCGACGACATGAAGCCGCTGGTCGAGCGCGTGGTGCGGGCGCAGGGACAGTGGGCCGCCGCCGCGCTCGCCGAAGGCGAGAAGCTGCTCGCGGATCCCAAGCAGGAGTTCGAGGCGGGCCAGAAGCTACTTCAAGTGCAGCGCGCCGCGCCCAAGCACAAGCGCTTCATCAAGCTCCTGAGCGAGCAGCCGGGGCTGAAGAAGCTCATCAATCGTGTCGAGCTCGACTACCTGCGCGACAAGCGCATGCACGAACTCGACGAGGAACTGTTCTACACCATCGACGAGAAGTCGCGGAACGTCGACCTGCTCGAGGCGGGCCGGCAGATCATGTCGCCGACCGACCCCGAGAAGTTCACCGTGCCCGACCTCACCGCCCAGCTCTCCGAGCTCGAGGGCCGCGAGGATCTGTCCGCGGAAGAGCGCATCGCGGAGCGGGACCGCCTCTACCAGGCCTATGGCGTGGCCAACAACCGCATCCACGCCATCCAGGCGCTGCTCAAGGCCTACTCGCTGTTCGACAAGGACGTCGAGTACGTGGTGCAGGACGGCAAGGTGCTGATCGTCGACGAGTTCACCGGCCGGCTCATGCCGGGTCGGCGCTACTCGGACGGCCTGCACCAGGCGATCGAGGCCAAGGAGGCGGTGAAGGTCGAGGGCGAGACGCAGACGCTCGCCACCATCACGCTGCAGAACTTCTTCCGCATGTACGCGAAGCTGGCGGGCATGACGGGCACCGCCGAGACCGAGGCGGGCGAGTTCTGGGAGATCTACAAGCTCGACGTGGCCGTGATCCCGACGAACAAGCCGATCAATCGCAACGACCAGAACGACGTCGTTTATCGCACCAAGCGCGAGAAGTTCAAGGCCGTCACGGACGAGATCGCCGACTGCCACCAGCGCGGCCAGCCGGTGCTGGTGGGCACCATCTCGGTCGAGGTGAGCGAGCTGCTGTCCCGCTTCCTCAAGATCCGCGGCGTGCCGCACAGCGTGCTGAACGCCAAGTACCACCAGAAGGAAGCCGAGATCGTCTCCAACGCGGGCCAGCGCGGCGCGGTCACGATCGCCACGAACATGGCCGGCCGTGGCACCGACATCAAGCTCGGCGCCGGCGTGGCCGACCTGGGCGGGCTGCACATCCTCGGCACCGAGCGGCACGAGTCGCGCCGCATCGACCGCCAGTTGCGCGGCCGCGCCGGCCGCCAGGGTGACCCGGGCTCCTCGCGCTTCTTCCTGTCGCTCGAGGACGACTTGATGCGCCTGTTCGGCGCCGAGCGCATCTCGGGGCTCATGGAGAAGATGGGCGTCGAGGAGGGCGAGGTCATCGAGCACGGCATGGTCACCTCGGCCATCGGGCGCGCGCAGAAGCGGGTCGAGGCGCATAATTTCGACATTCGCAAGCACCTGCTTGAGTACGACAACGTCATGAACAAGCAGCGAGAAGAGGTCTATCGCCAGCGCAACGACGCGCTGCTGTCCAACGACATCAGCGCCCGCGTCCTCGACGATTTGCGCGATGCGGCAAGCGAGCGTGTCGAGCGGTTTGTCGAAGACAAGCTGCACCGTGCGGAGTGGAACCTGCGCGGGCTGGCCGACGAGCTGGCCTACCTGTGCATGTCGCCGGTGTCGCCCGAGGAACTCGAGGGCGCGACCCGCGAGGCGGTCGTGGAACGCGCGGTGGAGTTCGCCGAGAAGGCGTACCGCGCCCGCGAGACGCAGTTCGGTCCCGAGGTCATGCGCGAGCTCGAGCGGCACCTCTACCTGTTCACGCTCGACGAACACTGGCGCGACCACCTGCACGAGCTGGACTACCTCAAGGGCGGCATCGGGCTGCAGGCCTACGGCCAGCGTGACCCGCTCGTCCAGTACAAGAAGGAAGCGTTCACGCTGTTCGAGACCATGTTAAGCGAGGTGCGCGAGGACATCGTGCAGCGCCTGTTCCGCGTCCAGGTACAGGGTTCCGCCGCGCGCCAGGTGATCCAGGAGGCCCCGCGCCAGCCGCGCCAGCTGGTGGCGCAGCACGCGGAGGCGGAAGCCTTTGGCGGAGCGGGTGCCACCGCACCCGCCCCGCCACAGGCGGCGACTGCGGCTCCCGCCGGCGGCGCACACCGCGCTCCCGCTGCGGTCCAGCCGGCCCGCGCCCTGCCACGTGTCGGTCGCAACGACCCGTGCCCGTGTGGCAGCGGGAAGAAGTACAAGAAGTGCCACATGCCGGCCGACGAGGGCGTGGGGTCGGGCGCGTGAGCGGCCGCGAACTCGACGGCGCGTCGCGCATCCTGCGCCTGGTCGCGCGCAAGCTCGCGGAGTACCTGGACGGCGACGAGCTGGCGCTCGAGACGCTGGGCGAAGCACTGGAGCAGGAGAACGCCTCGCCGGACGACTTGCAGGCGGCGATCATGGGCATCCGCGGGCTGGCGGGCGTGGCCGCGCCCGGCGGCTGGATCGCGGGCTTCCCCGACCGGCACGCGCAGCGTGTGCTGTCGGCGGAAGAGCGTGACTCGCTGACCACGGAGGCGTGGGGCTACCTGCTCGAGCTGCGCTCGAGCGGCACGCTGGACGCGGACCAGTTCGAACGTGTACTCGAGGCACTCACCGCGTTCGGTGAGCGTCCGGTGGATGTGGAGCGCGCCCGTCAGGTGGCGGCGCGCGTGGCGCTCGAAGTCGAGGATGGTCCTGCCCCAGGGGAGCTCGCACATGGCGACCAGGAAGTCGCGCACTGACGAACCCGCGGCGACGGCCGCGGTGAACCAGGCGAGCAAGGCG
>JAYVCN010000396.1:0-4144 GCA_043749875.1 Candidatus Eiseniibacteriota bacterium
CGCTCGCCGACCGTGCTCATGACCCGAGCCACGACGCGCCGAAAGCCGTCCGGCTCAGATGTGGATCTCTTCCTTGCCGGGCGTCTTGTCGAAGTCGTGCACGTCCTCGTCCAACGAGTCGGGCCGGCTCCACGTGTGCGCGCTGGGATCGAGCGGGTGTCCGGGGTGCGTGGTGCAGTACTCGGTGGGCGCCGAGCCCTCCTCGTACATCTCGCTGGCGGTGTTCGGACACTGGTCGGTGGCCAGCATGCCCGACTCGGAGCACACCAGTCGCGTCACGGTTCCGGCCGGCAGCGTAAAGTCCTCGGCCGGCTTGCCGCGCGTGGCGCCGAGCATGATCTCGGTCCAGATGGGCAGTGCTGCGCGCGCGCCGGTCATTCCCGGGCCGATGGTCTTCTTCTCGTCGTAGCCCACCCACACGCCCACGACCAGGCTCGGCACGTAGCCCACGAACCACGCGTCCATGTACTCGTCCATCGTGCCGGTCTTGCCAGCCGCCGGCAGCGTGAAGCCCGCCGCGCGCGCCGGGAAGCCCGTGCCGTGGTCCATCACCGACTGCAGCAAGCTGGTCATGGTGGCGGCCGTACCCTCGGACAGCACCTCGTAGGGCCGCGGCGTGTTGCGTTCGAGCACGACGCCGTTCTTGTCCTCGACCTTGAGGATGAACAAGGGGTCATTGCGCACGCCGCGGTCCGCGAGCACGGAATAGGCCGAGGTCAGCTCGAGCAGGTTCACCTCGCTCGAGCCCAGCGCCAGCGACAGGTTCTGGCCGAGCGGGCTCTTGATGCCCATGCGCCGCGCGTAGCTCGCCACCAGCGACGTGCCGACCTTTCGCAGCAGCTTGATGGCGGGGATGTTCACGGATTCCTGCAGCGCAAAGCGCAGCGTGATCGTGCCGCGGAACTTCTGGTCGTAGTTCTGCGGCTCGTAGGGTTTGCCGCCCGCCTCGCCCGGGAACGTCACCGGCTCGTCCACGATGGTGTCGGTGGGCTTGAAGCCATTGTCCATGGCCGCGGCGTACACGAACGGCTTGAACGACGAGCCCGGCTGGCGTGCCGCCTGCACCGCGCGATTGAAGTTGCTCTCGTTCCAGTCGCGGCCGCCCAGCAGCGCGCGGATCTCACCGGTCCTGGGATCCAGCGCCACCACCGCGCCCTGCAGGTACGTGGTGTGGCCACCTGCCGGGATCTTGCCGGCGGCCACCCCGGCGATGTAGGCGGCGCGCGTCAGCTTGAGCTTCATGTCCTTCTCGAGGTTCGTGAGCTGCCGCTCGACGGCCGTCTCGGCAAGGCCCTGCAGATCCGCGTCGAGCGTGGTGTACACCTTGAGCCCGCCTTCGTAGACCGAGTTCGAGCCGTACTTCTCGTCGAGGTGCTGGCGCACCATCTCCACGAAGTACGCGGCGCGATCGTTGCTGTAGCGGATCGCGGTGACGCCCAGCGGCGACTGGACGGCGCGGTCGAACTCGACCTGCGTGATGGCCTGCGTGGCGAGCATGTTGCGCAGCACCTTGGCGCGGCGCGCTTCGGCCGCTTGCGGGCGGCGGCGCGGCGAGTACAGGCTCGGATTGGCGGGGATGCCCGCGAGCAGCGCGCATTCCGGCAGCGACAGCTCGCGGAGCGGCTTGGCGAAATACGTCTTCGCGGCGGCCTCGACGCCGTAGGCGCCCTCACCGAAATAGATCTGGTTGAAGTACATCTCGAGGATCTGGTCCTTGGAATACGTGTGCTCGAGGTCGATCGCGAGCACCAGTTCCTTGAGCTTTCGCGTGAATGACTTCTCGTACATGTTGAACAGGTTGCGCGCCAGCTGCTGCGTGATCGTGCTGCCGCCCTGGGCGCGGCGCATGTGCATGACGTCGGTGACCACGGCACGGCCAACGCCCCACAGGTCCACGCCCCAGTGCTGGTAGAAGTTACGGTCCTCAGTGGACAGCGTGGCGTTGACCAGCGAGCGCGGAATGTCCTTGAGCGGGACGACCGAGCGGTTCTCGCGATAGAACTCGTGCAGCACGTGGCCGCGCGCGTCGAACACCGTGGTCTTGACCGGCGTCTCCATGGCCGAGAGCTTCGCCGGCGAGGGCAGGTCGTTGCGCAACCACTGCACCAGCCCGAACACCGCGCCGGCCGAGCCGAACACGGCGACGACCGCGACCGTGAAGAACAGCCGCCACGGGAACTCGCGCGCCGCACGCACGGCAGGCTGGTACATGGTGCTGGGCGTGCTCCTTTCGAGTCGCCAATCGGGAGGAGGCGTCATCGGGTTCTGGCCTTTCGGGAAGCGTAGGGTGCGCCACGGGGGTGGAGCAACTGCCGAGCCGCGTCACTCCGCCACGTCGAGCAGGCTGTAAGTCTTCTTGCCGCGGCGCAGTACCACGAATCGATCGGCCAGAAGGTCGCGCTTCGTGAGCATCCGGGTGGCATCCTTGACCAGTTCATGATTGATGGCTACGGCGCCCTGCTCGATGGCCGTGCGCGCCTGGCCCTTGGAGGGCGCCAAACCACAGCGTACCAGCGCACTGGGCAGGTCGAGGCCGGTGCCCGCCAGCTCCGAGGCAGAAAGCTTGGTGCGGGGCGCATCACCCAATCCCTCGCCCAGTTCGGTGGGCGACAGCGTTCTCAGGTCGCCCCCCTCGAACAGCACCGCGGTGGCCCGCTCCGCGCTGGCGAGGGCCGCGTCGCCGTGCACCATGGCGGTCACCTGCCGCGCCAGCACGCGCTGCGCTTCGCGCTGCTCGGGGTGCGTGGCGTGTTTGCGGGCAACGTCATCAAGCGCCTCGAGGTCCATGAATGTGAAGAAGCGCAGGCTGCGCACCACATCGGCGTCGGTCGTGTTGAGCCAGAACTGGTAGAACGCGAACGGGCTCGTGCGCTGCGCGTCGATCCACACATTGCCGCTCTCGCTCTTGCCGAACTTGGTGCCGTCCGCCTTGGTCACGAGCGGCATGGTGAGACCGAAGGCGCTGCCCTGGCGCAGGCGGCGGATCAGCTCGCAGCCGTCGGTGATGTTGCCCCACTGGTCGCTGCCGCCCATCTGCAGCCGGCACCCGTAACGGTCGTAGAGCTCGAGGAAGTCGATCGCCTGCAGCAATGCGTAGGTGAACTCAGTGAACGAGATGCCCTGGTCACGACCGGAAAGCCGCAGCTGGACCGAGTCGCGCTGCGTCATGGCGTTCACGCTGAAGTGCTTGCCGATGTCGCGCAGGAAGCCGATCAGGCCGAGCTTGCCGAGCCAGTCGAGGTTGTTCACCACGCGCGCGGCATTGGCGCCGCTGAAGTCGAGGAAGCGCTCGAGTTGCCGCTTCTGTCCAGCGAGATTCGCGTCGATCTGTTCGGGCGTGAGCAGGTTGCGCTCGGCCGACTTGCCGCTCGGATCGCCGATCATGCCGGTGCCGCCGCCCACGACCGCGATGGGCTTGTGCCCCGCGCGCTGCAGGCGCATGAGCGCCAGCACGGGCAATAGGCTGCCCACGTGCAGGCTGTCCGCGGTGGGGTCGAAGCCGATGTAGGTGGTCACCGATTCCGAGCGCAGCAATGGCAGCAACTCTTCCGAGGTGGCCTGGTGCACGAGGCCGCGGGCCTCGAGATCCATGTAGAAATCCAGCTTCATCGTGTCGGGCTCCAGACCGTCGTGCGCGGAGTCGGGTGCGGCGGGCGCGCGCGTCCGCCCGCCAGGATCGCTGTGGATACCACGCTGGGGTGGTGGCGCACAAAGCCGGGGCTCATGGCGACCCGGGGAGCGGCCGATAACTCGTTTTACCGCAACACCTAAGTCAGCAGCATGGGGGCCGGTTGACAGCTCGGAACACCGCACCTATATTGCCCCGGCTGCAGGAACAAAGCCTACCTCGCATAACCCCTGTTGACACCATCAACAGACGAGGCTAAGTTCCCCGTCCGCCTCCCGCATCGCGGAAGGCGTTTGACGTGTCTCCGCTCTTTGAAAACTGAATAGCGCACGTGACTTCGAAAGCCCGGCAAGTCCTTGTCGGCGGACGCAGTCTGGTTCGTCGGCATCAATACCTTGCAATTGATCCGTGTGGTGGATTTTTTGTCCTCCGCACGTTTCTCCATTATTACCATGGAGAGTTTGATCCTGGCTCAGAACGAACGCTGGCGGCGTGGATTAGGCATGCAAGTCGAAC
>JAYVCN010000397.1:0-7685 GCA_043749875.1 Candidatus Eiseniibacteriota bacterium
CCTCGCGCGCGTGAGCTCCACGCGCCCACAGCCGCAGCGCCGTCTCGAGCCTGCGGCAGGCGACGCGCAGGTCGTGCAGTGCGGAGCTGGATCCGGCGCGCGGGGCCGCTGCCGCCGCGTCTTGCCCGCGCGCGAGCCCCTCGACCGCGGCCAGGCGCTCGCGCAGGCGCGCGGCGGCCACCGCCGCCACGCCCGGGCGCGTCACGCGAGCGGGCCGGCGACTTTCCGGGTCAGCAGTCCGGTGACGCGCTCGCACAGCTCCTCCGCCATGTCGTCCACGTGCCGCGTTGCGTCAAGCGTGTGGAAGCCGTAATCGCGCGCCAGCCCGTCGAGCTCGTGGATGATGCGCCCCTGGTAGTTCACGAACGAGTCGTGCAGGTCCTCGCCCATCGGCATGTCCATGCCGGACTCCCAGTAGTCGAACGGGCCGTCGGCGAGCACGCGCGGCACCAGCTGTTCGGCGAGGATGCGCAGGTAGAACACGGCATCGGGCTTCAGGGCGAACGAGTACACCTGCTTGATCCAGTACGGGTCCGCTCCGCGCACGATGGCGCGCGCGATGAGTGAATAGATGTAGCGGTCGGTGATCATGACGAACCCGGCGCGCAGCGCGGGCACGATCTGCTGCTCGAGCCGGTCCGCGAAATCGGTGGCATAGAACAGGTTGAAGGCGTTACTGCCGAGCGTGTTGCCCTGCTTGGCGCGGCGGATGCCGCGGCTGGCGAGATCGGAGCGCGAGAAGCCGGTCTCGGCGACGGCGTAGCCGAGCCGCTCGAGGTGCTTGCGTAGCTTGTTCACGTGCGTGGTACGGCCCACGCCGTCGGTGCCTTCCACCACGATCAGCCAGCCCGACAGGTCGTCGAGGCGCGTGCCCGGCACGCCGTGGCCGTAAGATTCGAATTGTTTCATGCCAGCCGGCCCTCGTTGATCGAGGACGACTCGCCGTGCGGGTCGCGCGCGATCCCGGTCAGGTGCGGGCGCACCAACTCGCGCAGCGCGCGTTGCTGCACCTCGACCGGCTGCGTCGCGTCCATGGAGGCGAGTCCGTATTCCGCCACGAGCCGTTCGTACTCCTGCTGGATGCGCGCCTGGAACTGCTTGTAGCTCTCGGTCGGGTCGGGGCTGAGCCCCAGGTCCATGCCGGCCTCATACCACTTGAGCTTGGGCCGGCCGGACAGGATGCGATACAGCGCCACCTCGAGCGGCACGCGGTAGTAGACGGCCAGCGTCGGGGTGACCGCGAAACGATACAGCGAGCGCACCCACTGTCGGTCCACGCCGCGCGCCACGTCGCGCGCGAACGCGGTGTAAACGTAGCGGTCGGCGAGCACGATGGCGCCGGCCTTCAATGCCGGCACGATGTCGCGCTCGACGCGGTCGGAGAAGTCGGTGGCGTGGATGAGCGAGAACGTGAGCGGGGTGAGCAGCTGCCGCTTCTTCCCCCGCGCAGTCGTCGCCCGCACGATCGGCGACGAGTTCCACTCGCTGAAGATCACCAGGTGGCCCTCGCTGCGCAGCCACTGCGCGAGCAGGCCCAACTGCGTGCTCTTGCCCGAGCCGTCGATGCCCTCGACGATGACGAGCTTGCCCGGGTAGGGATTCGGCTGGCGTCCGTAGTCGTGCTCGGGGCTCACACCTTGCTCCGCTTGCGCCCGAGCCTGCGCAGCGTGGCCGGCGCCAGGAACCAGCGCAGCCGGCCGGCTCCCGATTCCGGCGCCTCTGCATCTATCGAGCACGCACCCGCCTTCTTGAGCGGCAGCGTTGCTGGCGCGCCGAACAGCAGCACGCCCGCGAGTTGGCCGAGGTCGGGCTCGTGCCCCACCAGCACGACGACGCTGTCGGCGGGCTCGTGCGCCAGCGCGCGCAGCGTCTCGCGCCACGCACCGCCGGGGGCCAGCGAGGCCAGCGTGCGCGGCTTGTGCGCAGGCTCGAGTTCGAGCGACAGGAGCATCGCCGTATCCAGCGCGCGCAGCGCGGGGCTGGTCAGCACGCGCGTGACGCCGGGCTCCAATCGCAGGACGCCGCGCGCGGCGCGACGTCCGCGAGATTCGCCGCGCGAGGTCAGCGGGCGCAGCAAGTCATCAGGCCAGCGCTCGGGATCGCGCGCTTCGGCGGGGGCGTGTCGGAACAAGATGATGCGCATGGGCTCCACAGGCAGGAACAGGCGGGCAGAAACGGATCGGGAGCTTAGCACGGAAGCGCAAAAGACCCTTTGTTTTCGCGGATTCAAGGTGCCGGAATGGGCTGCGCCCCGCGCGACTAACCTGTGTCGGACGAGCGGGTTGGCGGCGGCGCTCCGGAACGGCTTTCCGGGCCGGGCGGGGCGGGCGGAGTCAGCCGCTCGCGAGCAGCCGCTGCGCCACCTCGGCAAGCCCACCCTCGATCGGCTCCACCTCGGGCAGCCGTGTCGGGGGCTGCCCCTCCCCCGCCGGCGGCTGTTCGAGCTCGCGGCGCAGGTACTCGGGAGTGTAAGGATGCACGAGCCAGAACAGGCGCACGTGCCGCCACGCGGGATCGCGGCGCTTCAAGGCCAGCGGCAGCGCCAGGTCGATCGAGAACACGTCGCCGACCACGGCGTCGGGTGCTTCCTCCGCCAGCACCTGCGCGTAATCCGGTCGCGCGACGTCAAATTGAAGCTTCCCGAGCGCGAGCACCTCGCCGGCGCCCGGCGCCAGCACGAACTTCCGCGCCGAACCGCGCAGTCGCAGCGCCCGCGCGGCGCGTTCAGGATGGATGCGCGCCGGCACCCGCGCGTGCGCGAACCAGCGCTGCAGCTTGTCGGTGCCCGAGTTCGACACCACCACGACCTCGACGCCGGCCGCGAGCAATGCGTGGCCGGCATCCGCGGCGGCAACGGTGATCCCCGGGCCGCGTTGCGCCTCGACCGCCTGCACGCCGCGCACGTGGGCGGCGCCCCCGAATGCGTCGAGCGTCGTGCCGGACTTTTCGATAGCGTCGGCCAGTTGTGCGGCGATGGGGTCGCGCGCGCGCTGTTCGTCCAGGTAATGAAGTAGTGCGCCATGCTCGGTGAACGGGTCCTCGTCGGCGAACGCCGACACCCGGCCCGCCACGCTCCAACCCCAGCGCGTCGGCTCGGCGCGCACCGCGGCACGCGCGGCCGCGATCCAGACGCGCACGGCCCCGCGGTCACGTTCGCCCGCCGCGGCCAGCAGCGCCGCGTCGAGCGCGGCGCCGTGGGCTGCGCCTTCGGCATCGGGATAGGTCCACACGCCATCGAAATCGCTCAGGAGCTTCATGCTGCGCTTGTCTCACGCGCATACGCTCGCGCGCAACCGCCAGCCGCCGGCGAGCGCCGCGCGCAACCTCTCCCCCGGCCCACGGCGTACGCCTGCCGGGACCGCTTGACCTCGGCGACTTTAGAGATCAGCTTCCCGGCACGCTTCCCGCGTTCACGGACGAACGCCATGCTCGACACGAAGGGAGATCCCGTGAAGCGCTACATCCTATTCGCAGCGGCGCTGTTCGCCTGCGCGACGTGCCCCGCGGTCGCACAGGTGAACGGCGCGCTGTCCGAGGCCCGCGTCGTGCCGGTCAACGGCCGACTCGGTGGCACCTATCTGCAGTTCGACAAGAGCAGCGCCACGCTGTCCGGCCAGTTGCGGATGTCGTTCTATCCCAATCTCGACTTCGGGTTCCAGGGTGGGCTGTCCCGCATCGATCTCGGCCACAACACCCGCACGTCAGTTCGCTTGGGCGGGGACTTCCGCGGCCAGGTCGCGACGCAGGGCCCCGCGTTCCCGGTGAATGTCTCGCTCGGGGGTGCGATCGGCGTGGAGAGCGCCGACAACTTCACCATCCTCTCCGTGGGACCCCAGGTCGTGATCTCGCGCAGCCTCGATCCGTCCGGCAAATGGATCGGCTATGGCGGGGCCAGCCTGCTCCTGTCGCGCTTCGAGGTGGGCACCGCCCGCGACACCGATACGTCCTTCCCCGTGCGGGCGGGCCTGGAGTTCCGGCCCAATCCCGACCTGCGCCTGCTCGCTGAAGTGCAACTCGCTGTGAGCGATGCGGTTAGGGATGACGCCTCGTTCACGCTCGGGGTGCTGTTCCCGTTCTGACAGGGGTGGCTTCATTGCAGGTCTGTAAAACAATCTACAACAGGCTGTTACAGAACCTGCACTCGTTGCTTGTCGCTCCGGGGGTCGGATGTTAGCCTGTCGATCCGGCGCGTGACTGGGTTATGGACGAGCGCGCTGCCAGGCTTGGGCCAAGCCCACAACACATTGCCATCGCAAGCTTTGTAGGACACCCGCCGAACCGGGCTGCAGCGCTCGGCGTGCCCCGTCCTGACCCGATCCGACCCGCTGTGGACACCCTGTGGAGGAAGCCTAGAAAAAGCGCCTCATGTAGTTGCAATACTTAGCCTTATGCGTTTGTCCACGACTGTGGATAACCCCGTCCCCGATGTGATCCCGCCCTAGCCCCCAAGGCCAGCAGCCGTAAGCGCAATCACTTGCGAAGGCTTCCAGCCCCGAGGACGACGGCACGAACCATCTCTGCAAGGATGTAGAACATGGCCGTCCTGCCAGTTTCCCCGGATCAGGTCGCGGTCGTCTGGGAGCAGGTCCTGATGAACGTTCAGGCCCAGCTCGCGAGCCCGCAGGCCTTCAAAACCTGGTTCCGCCCCATCGTGGAGCGCGAACTGACCCCCCACCAGGTGGACCTCGAGGTCCCCAACGCGTTCTTCGTGGATTGGATCCACGAGCACCACTTGACCACGCTGCGGCGCGCCCTCGCCGAGACGCTCGGCAGCTGCCCCGACGTGCGCTTCTCGCCGCGCGAGCCCATCCCCGTGCCGCCGCACGCCGCCTCGCGTGCGACGGCCTACGCGTCGTTCACGGCCGCCCGCAGCACCCCGGCGCCGGCCCGCGAGTGGCTCGACAGCCAGTTGCACCCGCGGCTGACGTTCGAATCGTTCGTCGTGGGCGCCAGCAATCGCTTCACGCACGCGGCCGCCATGGCCGTGTCGCAACGCCCGGGCGAGGTCTACAATCCGTTGTTCATCCATGGCGACTCGGGCCTGGGCAAGACGCACATCCTGCATGCGGTCGGGCACGAGGTGAAGCGCCTGCGCCCCGATGCGCGCGTGTTCTACATGTCGGCCGAGCGGTTCACGAACGAGATGATCTACGCCATCCAGCACGGCCAGACCCTCGCATTTCGGAACAAGTACCGCACCGTGGACGTGCTGCTGGTGGACGACGTGCAGTTCCTGGCGGGCAAGGAGAGCACGCAGGAGGAGTTCTTCCACACGTTCAATGCGCTGCGCGACGCGCACAAGCAGATCGTGGTCACCGCCGACAAGCCGCCCAAGGACATCGCCGGCATGGAGGAGCGGCTCATCTCGCGCTTCAACCAGGGCCTGGTCGCCGACACGCAGCAGCCGGACCTCGAAACACGTATCGCCATCCTGCGCAGCCGTTGCGAGCAGGAATCCGGCGGCCTGCAACTCGCCGACGATGTCGTGCTGCTGATCGCCGACCGCGTGCGCGGCAACGTGCGCGAGCTGGAGGGCTGCCTGGTACGGCTCATGGCCGTGGCCTCGCTCACGCATCGCGACGTGACCCCGGAGCTCGCCAACGAGGTGCTGGCGCAGTACGTCAAGCCGGAACTCGAGAACCACACGCCGGAGCGCATCCTGGCCGCCGTGTCCGAGCGCTTCGGCGTGCGCCCCGAGACGCTCGCGGGCAAACGCCGCACGCAGACCATCGCGCTGCCACGGCAGGTGGCGATGTACTTGATGCGGCACCTGACCGAGATGTCGCTGGTCGAGATCGGGCGCGTGTTCGGCGGCCGCGACCACAGCACGGTGATCCACGCTTGCCGTCAGGTGGCGGAGCGAATCCAGCACGATGACGCGTTCCGGGACAAGGTGAACGGCCTGTTCTCCACAGTCGCGTCGTGAATCGGCGTGGATACATAGTGGGCGGGTGCGCAGGGTGGGGGAGGTTTGCGCCCCGCTGCCTGGGGCGGTGGACAAGCGACGCCGTTGTGCACAGCCTTCGTGTCGAGCCAAGCCCGCTCGGGACACGGGTTTCCGCGACCGTGCGGCGGGTTGTCAACGCCGTCCACACCCCCTACGGTTACTAGGTTCTTATTGATTGATACAGAAAGACTTAGAACCAGGCTCCAAGCCGGGTATGCGCTTGCCTTCGCGTCGTGCCCTGCATAGAATGGCGCGGCGCTTCGAAACGCCCCCCGGACGACCGGTCTGGAAGCGGCGGAAGACGAGGCCGGACATGAAGTTCCTAGCCGTCAGGGAGTGACCCATGGACCTCACCATCCAGCAGGGCGATCTGGCATTCGCCGTGGCCCGCGCCCTCGGATCGGTTCCCCAGAAAAGTGCCCAGCCGCTGCTGAACTGCCTGCTGCTCGAGGCCGACAAGACCAGCCTGCGCGTGACGGGCAGTGACCTGGACCTCACCACCAGCGTCACCGTGCCGTGCCTGGGACGTGCCCCGGGTCGTGTGGCGGTGAACGCCAAGCATTTCCACGAGGTCGTGCGCAAGATGCCGCGCGGCGCGGTCACATTGCGCTCGGAGAAGAACCAGCTCGAAGTGGGCTATGGCGAGGGCAAGGGCTGGTCGCGGTTCCCGGTGCAGAAGAGCGATGAATACCCGTCGCCGCCGGAGTTGAAGGGCGAGCTCAAGATCTCGCTGCCCGGCGAGACGCTGGCGCGCCTGGTCGAACGCTCGGCGTACGCCGTGAGCGAGGAGACCACGCGCGTGAGCCTGAACGGCGTGTTCCTGCACGGTAGCCCACTTCAGGTGTCGTTCGTGGCCACCGACGGCCATCGGCTCGCACGCGCCACCTGCAAGGGCAACTACGGTGATCTTACGCGCGAGGGCGTCATCATCCCGGCGCGCGCGCTGTCCACCATGAGCCGCACCTCCGCAGAGGCCACGAGCCCGGTCGAGATCCGCATCGCGGATGGCAAGGCACACGCCGGCTTCGTCGCGCAGGTGGGGGAGTTCCGCGTGCAGGTCACCGCGCGCCTGCTCGAGGGGCCGTACCCGAACTACGAGCAGGTGATCCCCAAGGACAACCCGCGTTCGCTCACGGTGTCGCGCTCGGACCTCATGGAGGCCGTGGACATCGTCGCATCGCACGCGGACACCAATACGCAGCAGGTGCGGTTCTCGCTCAAGGGCAACCAACTCGCGGTGTCGTCGGCCACGGCCGACTTCGGCGCCGGCGAGCAGCAGGTGGATGCCGAATACCAGGGCGAGGACATGGACATCGGCTACAACGCACGCTACCTGCTGCAGACCCTGCGGAACATCCCTACGGAAAAGGTGGTGTTCCGATTGAAGACCGCGCTGTCGGCGGGCATCGTCGAGCCCGTGGGCGCACTGGCCCAGCCCGATGAGGAACTGCTCTGCCTGGTCATGCCGCTGCGCCTGCCGGAGGCCGCGGAGCTGGAGCCGCGACCGGTGGGCGGGAACGGGAAGAAGTAGTCACGCATGAGCGACATGAGGCCCGTCGCGGCCATGCTGCCCGAGTTGCTTCAGCAACTCGGACTCGCACGGACCGCGGAGGGCTGGCGAGCCGTCGCGGATTGGCCCGCCGTCGCCGGAGCGCGCATCGCCGGACGCACGCGAGCGGTGTCGTTCCGTGAGGGTGCGTTGACCGTGGAGGTCGAAGGATCGGCCTGGATGCACGAG
>JAYVCN010000398.1:0-2557 GCA_043749875.1 Candidatus Eiseniibacteriota bacterium
AGACAAAGGCTAGGCGTGGTTCACGACTCTGTCAATCCGTATTTTCCCCGGTGACAAGTCTTTCGCGGTCAGTTAAGGCCTGAATTGACAACGGTCTGCCGCGCTTGTTCCGTCCCTGTCAGCGGCCGATCAGCCGCCGGTCGGATCGTCCTGGAATGCCTGGACGGCGGCTGCGGAGACCGCGTGCACGCTTGCACCCGACCGGGTCGCCACCTCGAGGACCGACTCGAACTCCGGCATGACGCGCTCAGTTCCCTCTGGGAGAATGGCGGCCTTGACGCGCACCGCACCGAACCGGGTCTGGACCTCCAAAGTGCGCCTTGGCAACTCGATGCGGTGTTCCTCGCGAACCCTGACGCCGAGCGTCGAAGTGTCGCGCAACACCTGTTCCGCCAGCCGGCGGGCGTCACCGGGCTCGCACACCACCACGAGCCACAGGCCGCTCCTGCCCTTCTTCATGGTCACCGGTGCCACCATGGCATCGAGCGCCCCGAGCGTGAGCAGCCGCTGCAGGGTGGCCGCCATGAACTGGGGGTTGTCGTCGTCCACCGCGGTCTCGAGCACGGCCACGGTGCGCTCGGTCGTGCTTCCCCCGGAGCGCTCGCCCACGAGCAGGCGGAGGATATTCGGGTGGCTCGGGAACTCGCGCGTGCCGGCGCCGGTCCCCACGCTCTCCAGCCGGAAGGCCGGCGGATCGCCCCAGGACGTGGCCAGCGTCATGAGCAATGCCGCACCGGTGGGCGTGACCAGTTCGGCCTCGACCGGTCCGCCGTAAACAGGCGCGCCACGCAACAGCAGCGCGGTGGCCGGCGCGGGTACCGGGATGCGGCCGTGCTCGGAGTCGACGAAGCCGCTCCCGAGCGGCAGCGCCGAGGCGCTCACGGAGGCCACGCCGAGCGCATCGAGCCCGAGCAGCGCCCCGGTGATGTCCACGATCGCATCCACGGCCCCGACCTCGTGGAAATGCACCTTCTCTAGAGTACTGCCGTGCACCTCGGCCTCGGCCTGCGCGAGCCGGCGGAACACGCGCTTCGCGCGCTCGCGCACGCTCGCCGGCAGGTCGGCCTGGTCGAGGATCGCCTCGATGTGGTGCAGGTGCCGATGGGGCTGTTTCTCGAGCGTACGCACGTCCACGTGCGTGGCCGCGAATGGTCCGCGCCGCGTTTTCGTGACCGCGATGGTGACGCCGTCGAGGCCCAATCGCGCGGGGACTGCGAGCAGTTGAGCCTCCGGCCAGCCCGCCGACACCAGCGCCGCCAGCGTCATGTCGCCGGCGATCCCCGAGACGCAATCGAAGTGCGCGTGCTTCATCAGCGTCTCCCCGCTCCCACATTGATGAGGTGCGCGGCGTAACCGGCCCCGAACCCATTGTCCACGTTCACCACCGTCACGCCCGCGGCGCAGGAGTTGAGCATGGCCAGGAGCGGCGCCAGCCCGCGCAGGTGCGAACCGTAGCCGATGCTGGTCGGCACCGCGATGAGCGGCCGGTCGGTGAGCCCGCCCACGACGCTCGGCAGCGCCCCCTCGAGTCCGGCCACCACCACCAGCACGCGCGCGCCGCGCAGCTGCCGGCGGTGTGCGAGCAGCCGGTGGAGCCCGGCCACGCCGACGTCTGCGATGAGCTCGGCGCGGCTGCCCAGCGTCTGCGCGGTGACCAATGCCTCCTCGGCCACCGGCAGGTCGGCGGTGCCGGCGCACAGCACCAGCACGCGGCCGCGCGGCCGCGGGCGGCGCCGGCGCAGCACCACGCAGCGCGCGCGCTCGTGGACGACCGCAGCCGGGAACTCGCGCGCCAGCGCGGCGCGCCCGGCGTCGTCCACACGCGTGGCCAGCACCACCCCATGCCGCGCGTACAGCCGGCGCACGACGGCGACCATCTGGGCCGGCGATTTTCCGAGCCCGAACACCACCTCGGGGAAGCCCGTCCGCAGCGCGCGCTGGTGGTCGAGCGCGGCGTCTTCCAGCACTTCGAGCGGGGCCTCCGCGATCCGGCGCGCGGCACGCGCCGGCGTGGTGCTGCCGCGCCGGACCGCGCGCAGCAGCGACTCCAGTTCAGCCGGACGCACGCGGGGTCTCCACCGGCAGCGCCGACGGATCCGGCGTGAACGCCGCGAGCCCGTGCGCGGCCAGGTCCCCGAGATAGTCGTGCAGCAGCGTGGTCATCTCGAGCGCCGTGCGCGTGTGGTTCACCTGCTCGCGCACGCGGGCGCTGTTCGGCAGGCCCTTGATGTACCACGCCACGTGCTTGCGCATCTCGCGCGCGGCATGTTCCGTCCCGATCGACTCGACCAGCATCGCCAGGTGGCGCACGCCGGCCTCCAGCCGCTCTTGCGCGGTCGGCGACGGCAGCGCCTCGCCGCGCTCCACCAGCGCGCGGATGCGACGGAACACCCACGGGTCGCCGAACGCCGCGCGCCCGAGCATGACACCGTCGCAGCCGGTCTGCTGCAGCATGCGCACGGCGTCCTCGGCGGTGCGCACGTCGCCATTGCCGATCACCGGGATGCCCACCGCGCGCTTGGCCTCGCCGATCATGTCCGGACGCTGCGCGTCGGGA
>JAYVCN010000399.1:0-2548 GCA_043749875.1 Candidatus Eiseniibacteriota bacterium
CGTCCGAGCAACGCGGCCAGCGCGAGCCGGTCGAGCAGCAGGTCCTGTCGACCCGGCAGCGCCTCGCTCGCGCGCACGATGTGCGCCCAACCCGGCGTCGGGTCGTCGCCGGGCGAGACCACATAGGAGCGCGCGAGCAGCCCTTCGAGCTCGGGATCATCCGGCGCCACGACGCGCGCACGCGCGATGGCGTCGCGCACGAACGTGGTCACAGACTTCCGCTCGTCGGCAGACGCTCGCTGGCTCGCGTCCAGGAGTAGTTGCGATGCCAGGAGGCGGACGGCTGGAACAGAGACGGGCTCCCGCTCGAGCGCGCGCGCGAACCACGTGCGCGCCGCGTCGCGCTGTCCGCGCTGTAGCGCGAGCCAGCCCATGCCCGCGCACGCGCCGGGATCGTGCGGATCCAACGTCAGCGCTTCGTGCAGGTGCTCCTCGGCTTCCTCGCGCTCGGGCGTCGGCCGTGCCAGCAGCGCCGTGCCGAGCGAGCCCAGCACCTCGGCCGGCGTGACACGTTCGCGCACGCGCGGTTCGCGTGAGCGCAGCGCGCTGCGCAGCCACCACTCGCGCACCGCGAGTCGCGGGCGGTCGAGATACGCGTGCAGCCGCACGCGCAAGGAGGCCTCGTCGCCGAACACGCGCGTGAACGCGCTCTCGAAGCGTTCGCCATCGCGCGTCGCCGTGAGCACGCGCTCGAGCCGGCCGAGGTCGTCGTCCGTGCCGGACAGGATCATGTGCGTGAGCAGCCACGACTGGGCGTAGAACGTGCCGCGCCGGTCGCCTTCGTGATATGCGGCCGAGCTCTCCCCGACCGCGAACAGTTCCGAGAGCGGCATCAGGTCGTGATTCGCGAGCCAGTCGAGATGCGGCTGCAGCGCCGCGCCGGCCTGCGCGCGGTCGCCCGAGACGCTGAACATGCTGAAGTACTCGGCGAGGCCCTCGTTCAGCCACAATGGCGCCTCGGGCATGGCCGCGTCGAGCAGTGCGTGCGTGTACTCGTGCTGCGCCACGCCGGGATGGTGCGACGGATCGTAGGGGAACAGCAGCCGCCGCCGGTCGGGCGCGGTCTGGAAGAAGCCGCCGACCTGGTCGCGCTGGCCGTGCCACGTGGGCGCGTAATTCGCGGCCAGCTCGGCCTCGCGGAACACGATCACTTGCACGGGGGCCACGCCAACGACCAGCGCTGGTGCGGCCAGCGACAGCACCGTGCGCAGGTCCTCGAGCTGCTCGGCCACGCGCTCGCCCACGTCGCGGCCCGCGTCGGTGAGCACGTCCACGTGCGGCGTGCACACGGCGTTCCAGGTGTGCGACGCCACCACGTGCGCGGCGCTGGCGTGCGCGGGCGACGCGGACAGCGCGGCGCCGAGCTGCACTGCGCACACGAACCGCAGGCGCTCGCGAGCGCCGTGACGCCTCAGCCGCGACTCAGTATCCCAGCGCGCAGCCATCCTTGCGGCGCTCCGTCGCGCCCGAGTACACGCCGGTTGTCGGATTCCGCCAGATGGCCTGGTATCCGCCGTAGGCACCCACGGCCTCGCTCTCCAGCTTGTGGCCGCGGCGCTTCAGCTCGGCCAGCACGGCGTCGGGCAGCCCGTCTTCGATATGCAGCACGCCGCCATCCGTCATGACCGTGCCGGTGGGTTCGCTCGAGCCGGTGTGGTGCATGCGGATCGCGTCGCCCGCTTCTTGCAGGTTCATGCCGAAGTCCACCAGGTTCACCACGATCTGCGCGTGCCCCTGCGGCTGCATGTCGCCGCCCATCAGGCCGAACGCCAGCACCGGCACGCCGGCCTGGGTCATGAACGCGGGGATGATGGTGTGGAACGGGCGCTTGCCGGGTGCGTACGAGTTCGGCTTCCCGGGCTTCAAGTTGAACAGGTTGCCGCGGTCCTGGATGCCGAAGCCGAGCGACGGGATCACGTAGCCGCTGCCGAAGCCCGTGTAGTTGCTCTGGATCAACGACACCATCATGCCGCTCTCGTCCGCGGTGCACAGGTACGTGGTCTCGCGGCGATTGAGCGCCGTGGGCTCGCCCGGCAGGTCGGTGTCGGTGGCGCGGTCCATGTGGATGAGCGCCGCGCGCTGCTTGCCGTATGCCTTCGAGATGAGTTGCGCGACCGGCACCTTGGCGAAGTCGGGATCGGCGTAATAGCGCGCGCGATCGGCGAACGCCACCTTCTTCGCCTCGGTCATCACGTGCCAGAAGTCGGGCGAGTTCCTGCCCATGCTCTTCAGATCGAAATTCTCGAGGATGTTCAAGATCTGCAGCGCGGCAATGCCCTGCCCCGGCGGCGGCAGCTCCCACACGGTATAGCCGCGGTAATCCGTGCTCACCGGGTCCACCCATTCCGAATGATGCTTCGCGAAGTCCTCGAGCGTGAAGAACCCGCCCACCTGCTTCGAGTACTTCACGAACTCGTCCGCGATGGGGCCTTTGTAGTACGCGTCGCGGCCCTTGTCAGCGATCATCCGCAGCGACCGCGCCAGCGCCGGGTTCTTGAAGATCTCGCCCTCCGTGGGCGCGCGGCCGCCCGGCATGAACACGCCGGCG
>JAYVCN010000400.1:0-5494 GCA_043749875.1 Candidatus Eiseniibacteriota bacterium
CCGGCGCCATCATCTCGGGCGGCACGGGCACGGCCGCGGAGAAGATGGCGGCGTTCGAGGCGGCCGGCGTGCCGGTGGCGCGCATTCCGTCGGAGATCCCCGGGCTCGTCGCCGAGTTGCTGCAGCGACGCCGGGTGCGCAAGAAGAACGGTACTGCCAAGCTGCCGGCCAAGCGGGCAGCGGAATCGGTCAAAAAGCTGGCCGCCAGGGTCGTCGCGAAGTCTGCGAGGAAGCTTGTGAATAAGTCGGCCAAGCCGGCCGCACGAAAGCCCGCCGCAGGCGCCGGGAAGAAGCCGCAAGTCGCCAAGGCACCCGCCCGCAATAAGAAGTAATCTCCATCCGGCCTTCTGCAACGGGGGCCGGTCTTCACCCACGCACATCGTCCCGGACGCCCATCGCGGCGGCCGTAAGGAGGCTCACACCGTGGCCGTCGAACGCACACTGTTCATCATCAAGCCGGACGCCACCGGCCGGAAACTCGTGGGCCGCATCCTCGCCCACGTCGAGGACAAGGGATTCAAGCTCATCGAAGCTCGCTACACGCGCATCACGCGCGAACAATGCAACGAGTTCTACGCCGAGCACCTCGGCAAGAGCTTTTTCCCCGAGCTGGTGGACTTCATGACGTCGGGCCCCGTCATGCTGTGCTGCCTCGAGCGCGAGGCTGCCGTCCCGACACTGCGCGAGGTGATCGGCGCGACCGACCCGGCGCTGGCCGCAGAGGGCACGATCCGCAAGCTGTACGCCGAATCCAAGGGCCGCAACTCGGTGCATGCGTCGGACAGCCTCGCCTCGGCTGAGCGCGAGGTGAAATTGTTCTTCGGCGTGGCCGCACTGGCGCACTGAGTTCACTTGCAAGAGAATGGGGGCGTCCGGACCCGGACGACGGCCCGGATTTCCGGCAGGGTGGACGGTACCAAAGGCCCTATGCTAGTTTTTCTGCGTTTCACGGTGGCGACCTGAGGTCGTCCCATGTTCCTATGATCGGATTCGTTCTCGATCTCGGTACGCTCCGTCCGGTCGTTGACCGGGTGGAGGTCGAGGGCACGGCAGCCGACGTCGGTCTCACGCAACCCGAATGGCGCGAACAGGTTCGCGGCTCGTTCGTGGTCGAGAGAGCAGGCGAGCGGGTGTCGGTGCGGGGCTCTGTCCAGTCTCGGGTCCACCTCGAGTGCGTTCGCTGCCTCAAGGAGTTCGATTTCCTCCTGGAAGCGCCGATGGTTTTGTACGCGGAGCGCACCGGTTCAACGTCGCGCGAAGAGCAAGAGCAGCTCGAGCGCGACGATTACATGTTGTTCCACGATGGCCGGCGGCTGGACCTGCGCGAGACGGTGCGCGAGCTCATGCTGCTGGAGTTGCCGATCACTCCCGTCTGTCGGGAGGACTGTCCGGGCCTGTGCCCGAAGTGTGGTGCCGATCTGTCGCTGGGGCCGTGCAGCTGCAGCCCCTGACAGCAGCGGCCACGCTCGGGGCTTGCGCCCGGCGCCCCAAAAAGCTCCAAGCAGGCTCTCAGGAGGTTCTGCGTCATGGCGGTTCCCAAGCGACGTCACTCGCACACGCGCGGCAAGAAGCGGCGCACGCACTGGAAGCTCCGCACGCCGGGGCTCACGAACTGCGCGCACTGCGGCGCCCCGCGGCTCCCGCATCGCATCTGCGCGAGCTGTGGATTCTACAAGGGCGAAGAGATCGTTCCGCCGCGCGAAGCATAGCGGCGGACGAACCTCATGACCTCTGTCCCGCGCATCGGGATTGATGCGATGGGAGGCGACTTCGGCCCGAATCCCGTGGCCGAGGGCGCGGCGCTCGCGCTCCGCGAGTGGCCCGGCCGCTTCCGCCTCACCCTGGTCGGCGACGAGGCCGAGATCCACGCGGCGTTGAAGCGCGTGAAAATAGACGCCTCGCTCGTCGACGTGGTGCATGCCGCCGAGAAGGTGGACATGGGCGCCAAGGCCGTCGCGTCCGCGCGCAAGGCGGGTACCTCGCTCGGCGTGCTCACGCAGCGCCACAAAGCGGGGCAGCTCGACGGCATCTTCAGCGCCGGCAACACCGGCGCGGTGGTGGCAAGCGCGCTGCTCGGACTCGGTCGCATCGAGGGCGTGTCGCGCCCCGCACTCGCCGCGTTCTTTCCCAACGCCGGCCGCGGCACCGTGGTGCTCGACGTCGGTGCCAACGCGGAGGTCAAAGCTCCGTGGCTGGTTCAGTTCGCGCACATGGGCACCTGCTTCTCGCGCTACCTGCTCGGGCACGAGAACCCGCGTGTCGGGCTGCTGTCGATCGGCGAGGAGGAGAGCAAGGGCAACCAGCTGGTGCAGGAGGTGCTGCCGCTCTTGAAGACCGCGCGGCACTTGAACTTCATCGGGCCGGTCGAGGGTCGCGACCTGTTCAAGGGCACCTGCGACGTGATGGTGACCGACGGCTTCACCGGCAACGTGTTGTTGAAGACCGCCGAGAGCACCGCCGCGTTTCTTGGCCGCTCCGTGCGCGAGGAGGTCAAGCGTGACCCGCTGGCCATGTTCGGCGCGCTGTTCCTGCGCGGCGCGCTCGCAAGGCTGCGCACGCGCGTCGACTGGCAGGAATACGGTGCGGCGCCGCTGCTCGGGGTCAACGGCGCCTGCTTCGTCGGCCACGGTTCCAGCGGACCGCGCGCGTTCAGGAGCGCGATCCACACGCTGACGACTTTCGTCGAACAGAAGGTCAACGAACACATCCGCGAGGAGATCCAGTCCGATCATGACTCGGCGGCCTGAAGGCATCCGCGGCGCCACGCTCGCCGGCACGGGCATGTACGTGCCCGACCGCGTGCTCACCAACGTCGATCTGATGAAGATGGTGGACACGTCCGATGCGTGGATCGTCGAGCGCACCGGCATCCGCGAGCGCCGCATCGCGGCGAGTGACCAGGCGTCGAGCGACCTGGCGCTGATCGCGTGCCAGCGGGCGCTGGCCATGGCCGACGTGGACCCGGCCGACGTGGACCACATCATCCTCGCCACCACGACGCCCGACCGCATCCTGCCCTCGTGCGCGTGCACGGTGCAGCAGCGGCTTGGCGCCACGCGTGCCGCCGCCTACGACATCTTCGCCGCCTGCACCGGGTTCATCTTCGGATTGGGTATCGCGCGCGGGCTGATCGGCGCGGGGCTTGCCGACAACATCCTCGTGGTCGGCGTCGAGACGCTGTCACGCATCGTGGACTACACCGATCGCAATACCTGCGTGCTGTTCGGCGACGGCGCCGGCGCGGCGCTGCTGCAGCCATGCGAGCCGGGCACCGGGCTGCACGCGATCGACATGCACAGCGACGGCGAACTGGGCGAGGTGCTCGAGGTGCCCGCGGGCATCTCGCGCAATCCCGCCAGCGACCACACCGTCGCCGCGAAAGAGCACTACATCCGCATGCAGGGCAAGAAACTCTATCCCTTCGCGGTTCGCAGCATGGAGGAGGCCACGCGCCGCTGCGTCGAGACCGCGGGCTGGGCGGCCTCGGACATCGATCTATTGATTCCGCACCAGGCCAACCTGCGCATCATCGAGGCGGTGCGCGAACGCCTCGAACTGCCGGCGGAAAAGGTCTACGTGAACATCGATCGTTACGGGAACACGTCCTCGGCTTCGATCCCGATCGGGCTCGACGAATGCGTGCGCGCGGGGCGCTTGAAGCCCGGCGACAAGCTCGGCATGGCGGCGTTCGGCGGTGGCGCAACATGGGGCGCCTCGGTCATGACCTGGACGCTGCCGCTCGCGCGCGCGCTGCGCGCCGCGGCCACGCCCGGCGCCGTGCAGCAGGGGGTGTCGTGAAGCTCGCGTTTCTGTTTCCGGGCCAGGGCGCGCAAACCGTGGGCATGGGCCGAGCGCTGGCCGACGCGTTTCCCGAGGCGCGCGAGGCATTCGCGACCGCGGACCGCGTGCTGGGCTTTTCGCTGTCTGGCCTGTGCTGGAACGGCCCGGCGGAGGACCTGAAAGAGAGCGTCAACACCCAGCCGGCGTTGCTCACGCACAGCGTGGCGGCGTGGCGGCTGGTCGAGGCGGCCGGTGTGACGCCCGAGTTCGTGGCCGGTCACAGCCTGGGTGAATACTCGGCGTGCGTGGCCGCCGGTGCACTGACGTTCGAGGATGCGCTCGTGCTCACGCGCCGGCGCGGCGAGTTGATGTACGAGGCAGGCTTGGCCCGGCCCGGCGCCATGGCCGCGCTGCTCGGCCTGTCCGCGGCGGACGCCGAGGCCGCGTGCGCGCAGGCGGCGAGCGTCGGCATCGTGCGCGCGGCCAACTTGAACGGGCCCGGGCAGGTGGTGATCTCCGGCGAGCCGGCCGCGGTCGACGCGGCGTGCGAGCACGCCAAGGCGCGCGGCGCCAAGCGCGCGATCAAGCTCGATGTGAGCGGCGCGTTTCACTCCCCGCTCATGGAGCCGGCGGTGAAGGGCCTCAGCGAGGCGCTCGCCGGCGTGACGTTCCGCGACGCGCGCTGCCCGGTGATCGCCAACGCGTGGGCGCGCCCGATGCAGCAGGCCGGCGAGATCCGCCAGGCGCTCGCGGAGCAATTGCTCGCGAGCGTACGCTGGGAGGAGTCGATGCGCTGGTTGCGCACGCAAGGCTCTGTCGACGGCTTCGTGGAGCTGGGGACCGGCAAGGTGCTGCGCGGGCTGCTGCGCGCGATCGAGCCTTCTGCAGCGAGCTGGAACGTCGACGACCCCGAAAGTTTGACGGCAACGCTCGCGGCGCTCTCAGGAGCCGGGAGAAGCGCATGACCGAGACGCGCACGGAGACAACTCGTACGCAGACGCGCGAGCTCGAGGGCCAGACCGCGTTCGTGACCGGCGGCGCCACCGGCATCGGTCTGGCGGTGTCGCGGGCGCTGGCGGCACGCGGCGCGGCCGTGGCGATCTTCTCGCGTAACGGCGCGCGGGCCGAGGCAGCGGCGGCGGCGATCCGCGCGGGCGGCGGCCAGGCGCAGGCGTTCGCCGCCGACATCACCCAGAGCGAAGCGGTGGACGCGGCGTTCGGCCGGGCGCTGGAGCAGTGGCATCGCGTGGACATCCTCGTCAACAACGCCGGGCTCACCCGCGACGGACTGTTCGTGCGCATGAGCGACGCGCAGTGGGACGAGGTGCTGAACACGAATCTCACCGGCGCGTTCCGGTGCTCGCGCGCGGTGGCGCGCAGCATGATGAAGGCGCGCTATGGCCGCATCGTGAACGTGTCGTCCGTGGTCGGGCTCATGGGCAACGCCGGCCAGGCGAACTATTGCGCGAGCAAGGCTGGCTTGCTCGGGTTGACCAAGGCGCTGGCGCGCGAACTCGCGCCCCGCTCGATCACGGTGAACGCCGTCTGCCCCGGCTTCATCACCACCGACATGACGGCACAGCTATCAGAAACAGCACAGAACGAGCTGCAGGCAAGGATCCCGCTTGGCCGGCTGGGCACGCCGGAGGACGTCGCGGAGGTGATCGCGTTTCTGGCCTGCCCGCGCGCCGGTTACGTCACCGGCCAGACCTGG
>JAYVCN010000401.1:0-6147 GCA_043749875.1 Candidatus Eiseniibacteriota bacterium
CGAGTGCCGAAGCGAGCGCCGCAGCGCTGAAGGCGCTCGAACTCGACGAGTCGCTGTCCGAAGCGCACGGAGCGCTGGGGAACATGCTGTGCAGCCAGCACGACCTGGCCGGCGGCATCCGTTCGCTCGAGCGTGCGATCGAGCTGAACCCGGGGCTCGCGACCCCCTACCACTGGCTGGGGCGCGCTTACTACTGTTGTGAGCACCACCCCGAGGCGCAACAAGCCATGCTCAAAGCGCTGAGCCTGGACCCGCTGTCGATGTGGATCCACACCACGGTGGGCGACGCCTACTATTACGCGCGGGAGTTCGAGAAGTCGGTGGTGTATTACCGGATGGCCATCGAGCTGGACCCGCGCTTCGATGGTGCGCACACCGACCTCGCGCGCTCGCTGGAGGCAGTCGGGCGCTTCGACGAGGCGCGCGCGCAGTATGAAGAAGGCCGCCGACTCTCGGGCGGTGTGGCCGGCCCGTCGTTCGGACTGGCGCACCTCGAGGCGAGCATGGGGCACACGCACGAGGCGCGCCGCATGTTGCAGGAACTCATCGCAGCACGCTCGCAGCGTGTGGTGTCCGCGTGGGGCATCGCCGCATTGCACGCCAGCCTGGGCGATGTGGACGAAGCTTTCCACTGGCTCGACGTTGCGGTCGCGGAGGGCGCGACGGGGCTCGTATTCCTGCGCGTGCATCCCCGTGTCGACGCGCTGCGGAACGATGCGCGATTCCCGCCATTGCTCCACAAGCTAGGGCTGGACCGCGTCTAGCGGGGGCACCCAGCGCGCAGAGCGCAACGATCCCAGCAAGCCGACACTGGAGTCTCACGGCCTTTGCCCGCGATTACGCGTTCGTTCTTGCATGAGTTCACGCGAAACCACGCGCGCCTGTATCCTGCCCACCCGGCGGGGAGTCCCCCCCGCCGGCAGGCTCATCGCCCGGAGGATGTGCTCATGAAGAACACTGTACTGGTGTTGTTGGTCGCACTTGCTGGCGTTGCGTTCACACCCGTCGCTCATGCCGAGCCCGGCGTCATGGAATCCAACCACTTCGTGAGCTTTGGTCTGGGTGGCGGTGTGTCCGTGCCGGTGAGTGACGCCAAGGACGCGTTCAAGACAGGTTTCAACGGCATGGGATTCGCCCGACTCAATCTCAAAGGTCTGCCGATCACGCCGCGCGTCGACTTCACGTTCTCGAGGTTCGACGTCAACTCCGCCAGGATCGCGACGCCGGGCGTGACCGGCACCGGGCAGCTGCTCGCCGGTCTGGCCAGTCTCCAGTTCTTCCTGCTGCCCGGGCCGGTTCGGCCGTACCTCATCGCGGGCGTCGGCGCGTACAACTTCAAGACCGACGTGTCGGGTATCCCGAACGCGCAGTCCACCAGTGCCACGAAGCTCGGTGTCAACGGTGGCGGGGGCGTGGTCGTGAAGCTCGGCAGCGTGGTGAGCGCGTACGTCGAAGGGCGCCTCGACAATGTGTTCGACGATAAGCAGGGCTTCGTGAACGCGAAGAACATCCAGGTCGTGCCGGTGACGTTCGGAATCGTGTTCTAGCAGCTCGCGCGGTCACACGGCTGCACGCCTCGGACGGCTCGACGGCCCTCCCGCTCAGTGTTCGTGCGGGAGGGCCGATCGATTCACTCCCCCAACACCAGCAACTGGAACGAGCCGGGCAGCATCGGCCGACGCGGGCGCGGCTGCGTCGCTGAGGAGTCCGGCAGCGGCCCGAACTGAGCGGTGATGAGGAAGATGCGGCGCGACGACGGATCGAATGTGCAAGTGCGCGCCCCGAGCGCTGTGGTCACGGTTCCCACCACGCTGAACTTCGCAGGCGATTCCTCGTGCACCACCGTGAGCGTGCCCTCGCCGTTGGAGCTGAACGCCAGCCCCTTCGCCGCGTCGTAGCCGACCCCATCCACGCGGGCGCCGATGGGCAGCGTGGCCACGACACTGCCCTTCTGCACGTCGCTGACCACAAGCTTGTTGTTGGCGCAGCCCGAGAACAGCCGGTCGTGCGCTCGGTCGAACGCGATGCCGGTGGGTTCCTCGCCCGGCGCGAGCGGCCAGCCACCGACCACCTTGAGCGTGCGCGTGTCCACCATCACGACCCTGCTCGAGTCCTCCAGATTCACGTACATGCGCCCCTTGCCATCGCAGGCCGGCTCCTCCGGCTGGCCGCCCAACATGACCGTGCCTACCACGGCTCCTGCCTTGGGGTCGATCGCCGAGGCACTACCACTGCCGCCGTTCATCACGAACACGCGCTTGGAGGCGGGGTCGTAGGTGATGGCATCGGGCTGCATGCCGACGCGGATACGCGCCAGGGGCTGGAGTGTCTTCAAGTCGAACATGGTCACGCTGGTGTCGCGACCGTTGCTGGTGAAGCCACGTCCCAGGTCCTGCACCAGCGCCACGCCGTGTACTCCCGGCGTGTTCGGGATGTCGCCGATGAGCTTGAGGCTGTCGGAGTCCACCACCATCACGTGCATGGAGCGCGTGATGAACAGTCGGTGCCCGATCGAGTCGAAGGTGATGTAGTCCCAACCACCATCGCCGCCCAGTACCGCCGTGTGCAGGAGGTGGAACTCGGCGCGGGCCTGCGCGGGCAGAATCAGCATGACAAACAGCGCGAGGAATGCGCAGCGGAGCCAGACGCTGGAGCTTGCGGGATGGCGCGGCGACATGGGAATCTCCTCCGGGCGACCGGGGGCCCGGGGAGATCCCGAGCCCGCTACTGCTGCCAAGCGTACGACACTTTCGCGAATGCCTGCCTCCCGGCCTTCTCGAGGTCGCCTGTCACCCCCGAGAAGGCGCGTTGATCGCCGTAGCCCAAGTAGAGCACGGTCTGCCAATTGACCTTGTAGGCGAACAGGCCCGAGACGCTCACGTCCTGGCTCTTGGAGCTGACCGTGAAGGTGTAGAGCGCCGGATCACGGCCGGTGCTCACGAGCTGCCCGATCACGCGCGCGAACGAGCGCGCGTTGAACGTGTAGGTGGTGCGTAGGCGCTCCACCTGGGCGGTGAACAGGCGTCCGCTCAATGCCGGGCTGGCGTGCACGTCGATCCAGCGAAGACTGCTCGAAGTACGCACCTCGACGTGGTTCCCCGGCCGCAGCGAAGCGCTGGCGACGAGCGTCGTACCACTTCCCTCGCGCGCGTTCGCGAAGTCGATCTCGTCCCCGAGGTCGGCGTCGAACGCCAGCTGGTTCACGACACGACCGAGACTGGCGTCGAAGTGCAGGTGGGGGCGGAAGCGCTGCAACAGCTTGCCGCCGACGCGGAACTCGTCGCGGTTGAGCTCGATCCGCGAAAAGCTGCTGAGTTTGCCATCGGCCCCGGCGCCGAGCTGCACGTGGCGCGTCAGCACGTCGCCGCCGGGCAGCATATCCACGAAATCCTCGTTGAAGATGCGGATACGATTGAGGAACGCCTGCTTGGGCCGCACCGTATAACCGACTTGCAGGTAGCCCTCGCGGTAACCCACCTGCGGGATGAACCCGTCATCGGCGCGGAACTTCCCGCCCAGGTCCTGCGCTTGCAGGAACAGGTCGTAGTTTGTTGTCGGGTGCGACCAGTTCACGATGAAGGCGCGATCCTGTAACGTGCGGCCATCCCATTCGGCTGCGAGCTGTGGACGGTTCGGGGTGCGGCTGTCGCTCAGCAGGAACTGGCCGGTGAACTTATCGGTGTGTGTGGCCTGCCACTGGAAATCGGGTCCGAGTAAACGGTTATGGCCGCCACCTACCATTTCACGCGAGGTGGCGAGCAGGCTCACGAACGACTGTCCGAGATCGCGGCGCACGCGCATGACGCCAACGTAGGAGCGGAAATCCTGCGGCGCGGCGTCCGAGCCCTGTGCGCCGGGCAGGATCACCAGCCCCTGCCCGCGGTCGCGGGCGATCAGGGCGGTGAACGCGGTGTTGCCGGCGCGCCCCGTGGCGCGCAGTCCGACGTCGGGTGACGTCACCGTGCGCGTGTACACAGCCTGGAAGGGCGTCGAGAACAGGTCCACGCCCTCGAGGAAGAACGAGCGCTTCTCAGGGAAGAACAGCGCGAAGCGCTCGTTGGCCACGATCTGCGCCGCGTCGGACTCCACCTGTGAGAAGTCCGGCTTCAGGGTGCCGTCCACGGCCAAGCCGGAGAGCGGGCTCCACTTGACGTCCAGGCCCGAGCTGGACTTGACGTCGTCATTCTTGAGCGAGGTGCCGAGTCCCGACTGAGGCAGCGCGATCTGCTGCGTGGTCGCAAACGGCGCCACCACCAGGTGGGCGCCATGCGGCAGATTGTCGAGACCCGTCAGCTTGCTCGAGTTGCAGATGAAACAGTTGACGTCCCGCGGCAGCCGTGCCGAGAAGAACTGGTAGTGCCGGTCGCGCGGGTAGTTGCGGTAGAGCAGGATGCCCCACGTCTGTACCGGGGTATTGGCGTAACGCAGCGACGAGAACGGGATGCGCATCTCGAGCGTGTACCCGTCCCGGGTGATCTTGCCCTTCGTGTCCCAGAAGAAGTCGGGCGAGTTGTCCTCCCCCGACACGTCGCTGCTGATGGCGTCGTACTCGAGCCCGTTGGCGTTGGCGAGGAACATCTCCGCGGTCTTGCCGTCATTCCGGCTGTCGACAATCACGCCGCCGTAGTCCGTGAGACCCGACAGCGCGTCGTGGTCGCCGAGCGATGCCCGGATGAGTTCAGGATGCGGATCGTCAAAGCGGAAGCCCGCGTATAGGAACTTGTCGTCGTAGGCGAGGTACGCGACGTTCTTCACCTGCGGCTCGACATTGTCGCCGACCTTGGTTTCGAACCACGTGGTCACGGAATCGGCGCCCTGCCAGCCGGCATCGGAGAGGTCGCCGTCGATGGTGATGGGCCCGGTCGCGCGGTGGATGCTGAGCGGCGGCCCGGGCGCGGGTGCGGCTGCCCGCGACAACGTCGCGCAGCTGACGAGCAACAGCGCGGCGAGCGCGGCCGGGGCTGCGCGAAGTGTGGCAAGAGTCATGGGCATGGTTCCTTGGACGGGCGGGTCCAGGCAAAAGGTTGGACCGCGCACGACCGCGGCCAAGCCGAGCCTTCCAACACGGCTCACGCTAGTGCGGTACGTCTTGCGTGGCGCGAGTGTTGCCACCAATGTGGGGAGGTCCACGCCCAACGCTGGCGCATCGCGGCCGAGCGTGGTGCGGGCCGTATCGCGTGGCGGCCGCTCATGCCGTGGAGCTCCACGCGTGACCGGCCTCAGAACCAGCTTACGGCGAGCAATTGATGGTCCGGACGGCGCACCGGTGCGGCCTCGGGTGCATCAGAAGCCTTCGTCGTATCCACCGTCCCCCCGACCCCCACGCGAGGAGTGCACTCGGGAACTCGGCATCTACTCGTTCGCCGAGACCACCCCCGACCTACGGACGGGGGTGCGCGTGAGTTCCGAGCAGCGGCTGCGTGACCTGCTCGAGGAGATCGAGCTGGCGGATCAGCTGGGGCTGGACGTGTTCGGTGTCGGCGAGCACCATCGCACCGACTTCGCCGTGTCGGCGCCTGCGGTGGTGCTGGCTGCGGCAGCCGCGCTCACGAAGCGCATCCGGCTCACCAGTGCCGTGACCGTGCTGAGCTCGGACGACCCCGTGCGTGTCTACCAGCAGTTCGCGACGCTGGACCTGCTGTCGGGTGGCCGCGCCGAGATCATGGCCGGGCGCGGCTCATTCATCGAGTCCTACCCGCTGTTCGGGTTCGACCTCGACGACTATGACGAGCTGTTCAGCGAACGACTCGAGCTGCTGCTCAGGATTCGTGCTGCGGAGCGCGTCACATGGTCCGGCAAGCACCGCGCCGCGATCGATGACCTCGGCGTCCATCCGCGCGCGCTCCAGTCGCCGTTGCCGGTGTGGATCGCGGTCGGTGGCACGCCGCGATCACTGGTGCGTGCCGGCACGCTGGGATTGCCGCTCGCGCTCGCCATCATCGGCGGTGCGCCGGAGCGCTTTGCGCCGCTGGTCGAACTCTACCGCGACTCGGCGCGGCGCGCGGGCCACGACCCCGTCGCCCTGCCCGTGGGGATCAATTCGCACGCCTACCTCGCCCCCGATTCACAGCAGGCTGCCGACGAGTTCTACCCGGCCTATGCCGAAGCGATGTCGCGCATCGGCCGCGAGCGCGGCTGGCCTCCGAC
>JAYVCN010000402.1:0-3368 GCA_043749875.1 Candidatus Eiseniibacteriota bacterium
CCAGACCAGGCCGAGGGCCCCGAGGGCGAGATGCCGATCCACAACCTGGTCAAAGTGACCGTGCACGTGGACAACATCGACATCGCCCGGGCTGCGATCATCTCGAGTGGCGACGTGTTCAAGTCCACGCACCTGCTCATGTACGTCCGCACCCCCAACTCGCTGGTGCTCATGGGCCCCGAGTCGTACTTCCACGGCTCGCTGATCGCCCCGACCGCGCGCGTCGTGATGTCCAACGCCTCGACCATGGCGGGCGCGGTCTACGCCCGCACCATCGAGGTCGCCGAGACCGCGACGTTCATGTCGCACAGCCTGGTCGCGCCTCCAGCGGAGCCGCTGGCGGCCGGCTTTGCCAATATGGGTGCGGGTCCCCCGAGCCCGGAGGATGCCGGGGCGGTCGCGGCGAACCTCGGGCTCGAGTTCGAACTGGGCCAGAACACGCCCAATCCGTTCCGCCCGAACACGACCATCCGCTTCGCGCTGCCCTCCGAGCGGGACGTGGAACTTCGCGTCTTCGACCTGTCGGGCCGTGCGGTGAAGACGCTGACGAAGGGCGCGCTGGGCCCCGGCCTGCATACGCTGGCGTGGGATGGCACCAGCGATCGCGGGTCGCGACTCTCGAGCGGCGTGTACTTCTACCGGCTCGTCGCGGGCAATGACCGCGCGGAGCGGAAACTGGTGATCGTCGACTAGCGGCGGTCCCATCTCAGCGAACCGATCGGGGGTGACGGAGGGCTCGTCACCCCCGATTCGCTTGTTTGTCGTTGTCGCTCAGGCGTTCGTGTCGGACAATGCGGAGCACCCACGTCCAAGGACCCGGAGCCGCCCCCGCACATGACCACGGATGAACGGACCGCCACGCGCGTCCGGCTGTTGCACAGCATCTTCGAGCGACAAGCGCGCGTGACGCCCGCTGCCATCGCGTTGGACGTGCCCCCGGCGCATGCCGGCATGCCACGCGTGCGGCTCACGTATGCCGAGCTCAATGCGGCGGCGGACGCACTGGCCAGCCGACTGGCGGATCACGTGCGCGCCGAGTGCGTCGTGGCGGTGCTTCTGCCACGAGCGGGCGCGGGGTTGTTCATCGCGCAGCTGGCGATCATGAAGGCAGGCGCGGCCTGGACCTGCATCGAGCCCGGCATTCCCAGCGAACGGCTGCGCTTCCTGCTCGAGGATTCCCGCGCGGTGGCCGTGGTGGCGGGCGGGCCCGAACGCACGGCGGTCGTAGCGGCGGGATTCCCCGTGGACCGCATCGTGGCCATCGCCGAGCCCGGCGCCGTACTCGCGGGAGCACGCAGCCGCCGCGCGCCGCCGAACTGGCTCGGGCCGGAGACGCTGGCGTATGTCATCTACACCTCGGGCACGACCGGGCATCCCAAAGGAGTCATGATCGAGCACAGGAGCGTCGCCAACCTGGTGCTCGCGGATGCCGACTACTTCGACCTGCAGCCCGGCGACCGTGTCGCCCAGACCTCGTCGGCGGCGTATGACTCGTCGGTGGAGGAAGTGTGGCTGGCCTGGGCCACCGGGGCGACCGTCGTGGTCGTCGATGACGAGCGGGTGCGTTCGGGCCCCGACTTGCTGCCGTGGCTGCGCGAGGAGCGCATCACGGTCTGGTGTCCCGCCCCGACGCTGCTCCGCATGGCCTGCTGTGACGACCCGGAGCGCGAACTCCCGGACGTGCGCCTGCTCTACGTGGGCGGTGAAGAACTCACCCCGGACGTGGCGCAACGCTGGGCCCCTGGCCGCCGGCTCGAGAACGGCTACGGCCCGACGGAGTGCACGGTCACCGTCGTGCGCGCTCCGGTGCGCGCCGGCGAGCCCGTCACGATCGGCTACCCGGTCCCGGGCAATCGTGCGCACGTGATCGACGCCGAACTGCAACCGGTGCCCGAGGGTGAGACGGGCGAACTCGTGATCTCGGGCGAGAGCGTCGCGCGCGGCTATCTCGGGCGGCCTGACCTGACCGCGGAGCGGTTCATCGTGCACCCGCGATTCGGGCGCGTTTATCGGACGGGGGACCTGGTTCGCCAGTTGCCGGGCGGGGCGCTCGCCTACCTGGGCCGTGCCGACACGCAGGTGAAGATCCGCGGCCACCGGATCGAGCTGACTGCGGTCGAGAGCGAGCTGTGCCGCTGCCCCGGGATTCTGGAGGCCGCGTGCAGCGTGCAGCGTAACGGCACCGGTCCGGAGCTGGTGGCGTTCGTGGTGACCGCGGACGGGCTGGAGCCGGATCGCGAGGCCGTCGGTCACTGGCTGCGCCGCACGCTGCCCGAAGCCATGGTGCCCTCGCGCATCACGCGTCTCGACCAGCTGCCGCGCGGGGAGCTGTCGGGCAAGCTCGACCGGAGGGCGCTCCCCGAGGTTCTGCACGGGCTCGCGCATGAGCTGCTCGCGGCGCGACCGGGGCGTTCGGCCGAGTCCGCAGCCGAGCGTGCGGTGGCGACAGCGTTCGCACGCCACCTTCCCGGCCCGAGCGAGATCGCGGCCGACGGCGACTTCTTCATGGACCTGGGCGGAAACTCGCTGCTCGCCGCGCAGGTCATCTCGGAGCTACGCCGCAACCCGGACACGGCGTCGCTCACCGTGCGCGACCTCTACGAGGCCCGCACGGTCGCGGCGATCGCGGCACGCCTGCCGCTGCACGATTCGCACGCGACGCACGGGATAGGCACGGCGCCCGGGGCGGAAGTCACGGCTCAGAACGTGCGCGTCTCGCTGCACGCAGCGTGGGGCGCCAGCGCACAGCTCGTGCTGCTGGCCGCGGCGTTGTTGGTGGCGGTGAACACGGTGTGGTTCGTCGGCTTCCGGCTCGTGCCCGCCATGGCGAACGCCGTCGGCATCAGCGTGGTCGTGCTGCTGCTGCCGACATTGGTGCTGGCTGGCGCACTGGCCTGGACGCTGGTCGCCGCGCTGCTCACGGTGACCGCCAAGCGCATGCTCATCGGACGTTATACGGCCGGCCGCCATCCCTACCTGGGCTCGATGTACGTGCGCCACTGGATCGTGAGCCAGTTCGCGCGCAGCCTGCCGTGGGACCTGCTCGAGAGCACCGGCTTGCGCGCGCTGCTCTTGCGTGCGCTCGGGGCGCGCATCGGCGCCGACGTCCACCTGCATCGCGGGGTGGCGCTGCATCACGGCGGCTGGGACCTGCTCGAGATCGGCGATGGCGCAGCACTCGGACGTGACGTGTCGCTGGGGCTGGTGACGTATGACCAGCAACAGCTGGTGTTCGCGCCCGTGTCGATCGGCGCGCACGCCACACTCGACACGCGTGCGCGCATGGCCGCAGGCAGCCGCATGGAGGACGGCGCGTTTCTGTCCGCGCTCGCGTGGCTGGCCGACGGCGCCCGCGTACCGGCGGGCGA
>JAYVCN010000403.1:0-4925 GCA_043749875.1 Candidatus Eiseniibacteriota bacterium
CGCGTCCGCCGCAACATTGTAATGGCCCGGGTGGGCCCTGCAGAAGCACTCCCGCAGCAGTCTAGTCATCGACTCACGCCAGCGGTAACTCCACCGTGACGACGGTGCCGGCGCCGGGACGGCTCTCCACCCCCAGGCTACCCCCCGCACCCTGCACCAACTGGCGCGACAGGTAGAGTCCCAGGCCCGTGCCCTGGGCGCGCGTGGTGAAAAACGGCTCGCCCAGCCGCGGCAGCACGTCGGCCGGGATGCCCGGCCCGTCGTCGGCCACGCGCACGCGCACGCGGCCGGGCTCGCGCTCGCAGGTCACGCGCACGCGGGCGCCCGTCGGGACCGCTTCGAGCGCGTTCTGCAGCAGGTTCAACCAGACTTGCTTGAGCGAGGCACCATCCAGCGGCACGGTGATGCCGGTGAACGCGCCGTCGCGCTCCAGCGCGCATCCATGCGCGCGGAACTCGCCCTCGAGCAGGTCGAGGGTGGCGGCGAGCGTCTCGGCGGCATCCCCGCGTGCGCCGGCCTCGGGTGGGCCGCCGCGCGCGAATTGTAAGTATCGATTCACTGTCGCCGACAAACGGTCGACTTCGTCCACGACCGAGTCGGCCATGCCCTGGGCCTCGGCGTCGAGTTTGCCAAGCCGGCGGGCAGAGCCGCGGATGATCGCCAGCGGGTTCTTGATCTCGTGTGCCAGCGTCGCGGTCATGCGGCCCATGGCGGCCAGGTTCTCGGCGCGCGACAGGCGACGCTCGAGCGCGAGCTGCGAGGCGTTCGCCCGCATCACCAGTGCCGCCAGCGCGGCCGCGGCCAGCACGCTCACCGCCGCGAGCAGCATCAGCTCCCGCCGCAGCCGCGCGAGTTCGGGGTCCCACATCGCGTTCGCCTCGGTCACCAGCACCACGCCCGGCGCCACCGGCACCGGCGCCGCGGCGGCGCGCACCTCGCGGGCGTCACGGCGGTACGCCGGCAGCGCCACGATGCGGCCCGCGCGCGCGCTCACGAGCGAGGAGTGCGCCAGCGAGTCGTATGCGCTCAGCCGGCCGGGCTCGACCAGGCCCGCGCGCACGTCGTACAGCGCGCGGCCCGAGTCATCGAGCACCGCGGCGTTGGCCAGCCCGGCGGCCGCGCACAAGGCGTCCAACTGCGCCTGCAGCGCCAGCATACCGGTGCCCTCGGGACCGGTGCGGCGCGCGTCAGCGAGGTCGTTGGCCGAGAGCTGCGATGCGGCGAGCTTGGCGAGCCGCTGCAAGCGCTGCGACGATTCGCGCTCGAACGCGTTGCGCATGCCGTAGTACGCCACGAACGCGGTGCCCACGGTGACCGCGGCCGCGAGCACGGCGAACGCGAGCGTCGTGGACTGCGCGCGGTTCACGGCCGGCCGCGTCTCACCAGCGGAACGTGGCGCGCGCCGTGACGAACCTGCCCTTGGCGTCGTCGCGGTACACGTGCCCGCGGGAGTGCAGCTGCGCGCTGCCGCCGGCTGCCGCCAGCGTCACCGACGGCGACGGCGACCAGTCAGCCGTCAGTGCGACGCGCTCGTCCTGCTCCGGCGGAAATGCGAGCACGAACCGCGAGGGCACGGGTTGGCCGGGCTGCCACGCCTGCCCGAGCGGGTTCGCACCCTTGCGCGCATCGGAACCTTCGAGGCCCCACGCCCATTGCGCGTTCGGGCGCCACTCGAGCCGCGCCGACATCAGGTCCGCGTCGGGCCCGAGCGGGAAGCCCGTCGGGAAACCCGCATGTGAGAAGTTCTGACCGTTGGCGAGCGAGTAGGTGTACGGGTAGACCCGCGCGTATTCGCCGCGCAGCGACCACGCCACGCCATCGGAGAGCCGGCGCAGATGGGCGCCCAGCTGCCACGCGATCGCGAGCGGCCGGGTGTTATGAAGCGTCGCGTCGTCCACGGCCAGCTCGCCATAGATGCGGATGCCGGGCCGCCACGTCCACGAGAAGTCGCCCGCGTACATGACGTTGTTGCTCCCGAGACGCGCGAGCGAATCGGCCGGCAGACCGCTCGAGCCGCGCACGCGGCGGTCGATGAGCGCGTACGGGATCACGGGCAACAGGTAGAGCGGCGCATTGCCGGTGCCATCGAAGCGCGCCAGCTCCGAGAGCGACAGTTGCACGCTCGGACCGGCCCGCATCTCGAGCCGGTGTCCGGCGAGGTAGCTCTGCCCCACGGGATCGAGCGAGGCCACGAACCACGCCAGCTGTGCGCCCCCCGGCAGCGCCGCGCGCGCCTCGAGCACGTCGAACGCGGGCGCGCCGTCGGACAGCGCCAGGGTGCCATTCGCGCCCGGGCCCCAGCGCAACCACGTGTGTCCGGCTCGCAGCAGGAAGCCGCGCGTGGCCCACGTGCCGTAGGCGCGATCGAACCACGCCGTGACGTCGGTGGACGACCTCGCGAACGAGCCGTTCGCGTCGGGCGTGCCGTGCGGGCCACGCGAGACGGTACCGGCGTATGCGTCCGCGAACAGCAGCGCGTGTTCGCCGAACGCGAGCGATGCCTGGAGCCCCGCTCGGTCGTCGCGGGTCAGGGTGCCGCGCGCCTTGTCCTGCGCGTAGCCAAAGCTGGCGTAGGGCGACAGTTCGAGCGAGGCGTCGTCCTGGTCGGTCGAAACGGCGGGCTCGAGCCCGTCGGAGCCGCCGCCCGGCTCGAGTTCGCGACGCAGCCGCAGCACGGCAGGGTCCTTGGCCGCGGCGGGAATATCGGAGACCAACTGGTCGAGGAATCGCCCGAGGTCACCGCGCGTCCACGGGCGGGTGAGCAGCAGTCCGTGCGAGAGTGGGTAGTTCGCGGCCAGGTCGTCGAGCAGCCGGTAGGCCGGGCTCTCGACCGGGATCTCCTCCAGCGAGTGCCACGCCGCCCGCGCCGGCGCCGCAGCGGCCAGCAGGAGCAGCGACAATAGTATCTGGACCGCACGTGGAAGGCGCATGGCGTGGCGCAGGATACGCGAGCGAACCGAAGCCACGCCAACGTCGGCAGGCCGCCCATTCCGCTTGACCCCAGGAGCGGCTCGCGGGGCCATGCGGCGAGCGGTTCTCGCATGGGAAGCAGCACCTGGAGCGATACGCCGACGCGCGCGGCGTGATCACGCTGGGCCCGAACCAGTCGAAGAGCAGGAAATCAGTGCAGCGAGAACTTGACCGGGACCAAGGTCCAGACTGGGACCGGCTTCCCATACGCGAGCGCGGGCTTGAACCTCCACGCTCGCACCGCGGTGAACGCCGCTTCGTTCAGCATCGGGATGGAGTGCACCGCGATCACGTCGTACACGTTGCCGTCGATGCCGACGAGAGCTCCGACCAGCACCGTGCCGTCCACGTTCGCCAGCCGGGCACTGTCGGGATATGCGGGCGGCACCCGCTCCAAGGCCTCCTCTTTCTCCTCGACGAAGACGGTCTCTCCGTAGCGGGGACGTGGGATCGAATCCGGCCAGCTGGTCCACGGCGCGCGGACCGTTCGCGCCGGCCGCGGTGCGGGGACGGCATTCGGACGTGAAGGTGGCGGGAACGTGACGGGGACATCGAACCAGACCGCGACGGGCCTTCCGCCTGAGAGCGCGGGCGTGAACCTCCACTGCATGACGGCGGCCTTCGCGGCGCCGTCCAGCAGGGGGCTCGAGCGGACCACTCGCGTGTCGTAGACCTTCCCGTCGGCCCCCACGAGCGCCTGGATCGTCACGCTGCCCCCGACAGGTGCATCGCGAGGGGGCACAGGATACGCGGGCGGCACCCGCACGATGACTTCCGGCAGCTGGTCGACGATCACGAAACCGGTGGGGCTGGAGAGCCTGGTCGGCTTGGCGCTGGCCGGCACCGTGCTCGTCGGCGGACTCGATGCGGGCGCGGCTGTCACGGGGGTGGCTGTGGAACTGGCTGGCTTCCCGGGGGCGGTTTCTGGCGGGGCCGCCGCGGAGGAAGCGGACTTCGCCCGAACGGCGCGATCCGCGGCGTACCGGGTCGAGGCGGCCCTGGTCGGTGCGGCGCTGGTCGGTGCGGGCTCGGTCGGTGCGGCCGTGGTCGGGGCGGGCTTGGTTGGGGCGGGCTTGGTCGGGGCGGGCTTGCTCGGGGCGGGCTTGGTCGCGACGACATTTGGCGGGGTCGTCCCGTGGGGCACGATTGCCGCGCTGCGGGAATCATTCCCGGCCGGCGAAAGCACCCCTTCGGGTGCAGTGCTCACAACCGGCGTGATGGCGCTTCGCAGGACATCCGCGGGCAGTTGCGACTTCGGCGTGTGAGCGCCGCAGCCGCAGAGCGCGAACAGCGCGCCGGCAATGGCAAGCCTGTGAAAGTCAATGCGTTTCATGAATGTCCTCGGCGAGCATTGTGAAATAGCAATGACAATCCCACCAGCACCTGCTGCTCGGAGAGGTCGGCCACGGGGTCGTGCAGCACGCGCCGCACACGATATTCCACGCGCGCCGCTGCGCGCTCGCCTGCGAGCGTTCGCAGGCCGAACGTGAGGCCGACCGGTATCCGTGCATCTCGGAAGCTCCCGATCCATTCCTCCCGTGTGCCCGCGGCGAGCGCGATGTAGGGATAGAACGAGGTGGCCCCCAAGCGCCGCTGCCAGGAGACCGCCGCTTCCAGCCCCAGGGCATCGAGGCTCGAGACATGCGAGTAGCCTACTTCCCCTTCGAGCGCCAGGAGGCCGGAGCCCAGACGACTGAAACGCCCCACGCGCAGCAGTGCCGTGGCATGCGTCGCGCCCTCGACGGCGGTGAGCGCACCGGAGAGGCCTAGTTCGATCGCGCCCGCGTGAAGCATGGGCGCTGCGGTGGACGCATCTTGCGCGCCCGCAGCACCGGGCAGACCCAGCGCTGCTGCACACAAGCTCGCGAGCAACATCCGTTTCATGGCGTCGCGCTCCCCCATGCAGCCGCGAGCACCCGGACTGCGGGCTTTCCCAGCGGTGTGAAGTCCGTGTT
>JAYVCN010000404.1:0-8712 GCA_043749875.1 Candidatus Eiseniibacteriota bacterium
CTGGGTGCGCTGGACGTTCCCGCGCCTGCGCTACGACCAGCTCATGGGTTTCGGCTGGAAGGTGCTGCTGCCGGCCTCGATCGTGAACGTGCTGATCGCCGCATTGTGGCTCTACGGGCGGGGGACGCTGTGATGCTGGCGCTGTTTCTGGGCTTTGCCGCGCTGCTGGTCGTCACCTCGCTGCTCGTGGTGCTGCACAAGAACCCCGTCACCAGCGCGCTGTTCCTGGTGCTCGCATTCTGCTCGCTCGCCGGCATCTACCTGCTGCTGCACGCCGAGTTCCTCGGCATGGTGCAGATCGTCGTTTACGCGGGCGCCATCATGGTGCTGTTCCTGTTCGTGATCATGTACCTGAACCTACAGCATGACGTGGAGAGTGGCGTGCAGATCGCGGTCCGCCGCGGCATCGGCTGGCTGGCCGGGGCGGCGCTGCTGCTCACGGGCGCCACGCTGCTGCGCCGCGGCTGGTCGCTCGGGCCCGCCAACGAGACGCTCGCGGGCACGGAGGCCGGCAACGTCGCCAGCATCGGCCGCGTGCTCTACTCGCGCTACCTGTTCCCGTTCGAGATCACGTCCATCCTGTTGCTGGTGGCCATGATCGGCGTGATCGTCATCGCGCGCGGCCGCACCCGGGCTCCCGAGGAGGGCGCGTGATCCCGCTGTCGTGGCTCATCGGCCTGTCCGCGATCGTGTTCGCCATCGGCGTCGTGGGCGTGCTCGTGCGCCGGAACGCCCTGGTCATCTTCATGTCAGTCGAGCTCATGTTGAACGCGGCGAACCTGGCGTTTGTGGCGTTCGCGAGCCACATGAAGTCGATCGACGGGCAGATTTTCGTGTTCTTCGTCATGACCGTGGCCGCCGCCGAAGTGGCGATCGGACTCGCCATCATCGTCCACCTGTTCCGCCTGCGCGAAACGGTGTTCGTGGACGAGATCAGTCTCCTGAAGGGCTGACCGCGTGACCCTGCCGATGTTGTGGATCATCCCCGCGCTGCCGCTGGCGGCCGTGCTGCTGAGCCTGCTGGTGGGCGACCGCCTCGGCAAGCGCGGCACGACCGTGCTGGCGTGTGGCGCGGTGCTCGCGGCGTTCGGCTTCGCGCTGCGCGCCGTGCTGCACCTGGCGAGCCTGCCCGAGGCCGAGCGCCACGTGACCGAGCTGGCGTGGACGTGGATGCGCGTCGGCGATTTCTCCGTGGACGTGTCGTTCCTGCTCGACCCGTTGTCGGCCGTCATGGTGCTGGTGGTGACCGGCGTCGGCTCGCTCATCCACATCTACGCCACCGGTTACATGGCGCACGATCCCTCGTACCGGCGCTTCTTCCTGTACTTGAACCTGTTCATGTTCGCGATGCTCACGCTGGTGCTCGCGGACAACTACCTGCTGATGTTCGTGGGTTGGGAAGGTGTGGGGCTGTGCTCCTACCTACTCATCGGGTTCTGGTACGGGCGCCCGGCTGCGGCCGAGGCGGGCAAGAAGGCGTTCATCGTCAACCGCATCGGCGACTTCGGCTTCATGCTGGGAGCGTTCATGCTCATCGCCGGCACCGGCTCGCTCGAGTTCGACCGGGTGTTCGCCGCCGCCCCGCACGTGTTCGCGGCCGGGGGCGCGATCATCACCACGCTGACGCTGTTGCTGTTCCTCGGGGCCACGGGCAAGAGCGCGCAGATCCCGCTGTTCGTGTGGCTGCCGGACGCCATGGAGGGCCCGACCCCGGTGTCGGCGTTGATCCACGCCGCGACCATGGTCACCGCCGGCGTCTACATGCTCGCGCGCAGCCACGTGCTGTTCGAGCTCGCGCCCCGCACGCTCGAGGTGGTGGCCGTGATCGGCGCGGCCACCGCGCTCATGGCCGCCACCATCGGCCTGGCCCAGAACGACATCAAGCGCGTGCTGGCGTACTCCACGGTCAGCCAGCTCGGCTACATGTTCATGGCCTGCGGGGTGGGCGCGTTCGGCGCCGGCATCTTCCACTTGATGACGCATGCGTTCTTCAAGGCGCTGTTGTTCATGGGTGCGGGCTCGGTCATCCACGCCATGGGCAACGAGCAGGACATGCGCAGGATGGGCGGCCTCGCCAGGAAGTTGCCGTGGACGCACGGCACCATGGCCGTCGCAACGTTGGCGATCACCGGCGTGCCGTTCTTTGCGGGCTTCTTCAGCAAGGACGAGATCCTGAGCGCGGCCTACGCGAGCGGGCACCGGGGCATCTGGCTGGTCGGCGTCGTCGGCGCGGCGCTGACCGCGTTCTACATGACGCGGCTGTACGTGCTCACGTTCCGCGGGGCGTCACGCGTGTCGCACGCGGCCGAGCACCACCTGCACGAGTCGCCGCCCGCCATGATCGCGCCGCTCGTGGTGCTGGCGGTGCTTTCGCTCGTGGGTGGCTACGTGGGGCTGCCGTTTCAGGAGGGAGGCCACGCGCTCGAGCGCTGGCTCAGACCCGTGCTGGAGTCCGGCGAGGCCGGTGTGGTGCACCACGAGATCTCGCAGGGCACCGAGTGGGCGCTGATCCTGGTGTCCGTCGGCGTGGCGTTGTTCGGCATCTTCATGGCGCTGCGCACGTACCTCTGGCGCCCGGCCACCGCCACGGCGCTGCGGGCGCGCCTGGAAGGCGTGCACCGGTTGCTCGAGAACAAGTACTGGGTCGACGAGTTCTACGACACCACCGTCGTGCGACCCATCGTGGGCGTGTCCGAGTGGCTGTGGCGCGTGTGGGACGTACGCGTGGTGGATGGCCTGGTGAATGGCACCGGCCACTTCCTCGAGGGCACGTCCGCGGTCTTGAAGCTCGTGCAGACCGGGTTCGTCGGCACCTATGCACTGTTCATCACGCTCGGTGTGATCGCGCTGTTCCTCCACTTCCTGAGGTGATGGTGGCAACCTTTCCCTGGTTATCCTTCCTGGTGTTCTTCCCGCTCGTCGCGGGGGTACTGATCGGCTGCATGCCGCGCGGCTCCGAGCGGTCGGCGCGGCTGTGGGCCACGCTCGCCGCGGCGATCGAGTTCGGCGTGTCGTTGCCGCTGTGGTGGCGGCTCGTGCCCGGTCAGGCAGGGTTCCAGTTCGAGGAATCGCTGGCGTGGATCCCGTCGATCGGCGCGCGCTACCATCTGGGCGTCGATGGGGTCTCCGGCCTGCTGGCGCTGCTCACGACGTTCATGTCGCTGGTGGCGATCGTGTCGGCGTGGACCTCGGCGGATAAGCGGCCGCGCGAGTTCTACGCGATGCTGCTGGCCCTCGAGGCCGGCATGCTCGGCACGTTCTTCGCCATCGACCTGCTGTTCTTCTACGTGTTCTGGGAAGCCATGCTCATCCCCATGTACCTGCTGATCGGGGTGTGGGGCGGGACCCGGCGCGTGTATGCCGCGGTCAAGTTCTTCCTCTACACCATGGCCGGCAGCGTGCTCATGCTGGTGGCGATCCTGTCGCTCTACCAGATGCAGAAGCGGTTCAGTGGCGTGCCGTCGTTCGACCTGACGGCGTTCTACGCGATGCCGATCCACCCGTCGCAGCAGCTGTGGTACTTCCTCGCGTTCGCCGTCGCGTTCGCGATCAAGGTCCCGATGTGGCCGTTGCACACCTGGCTGCCTGACGCCCACGTGGAGGCGCCCACGGCAGGCTCGGTCATCCTCGCTGCCGTGCTACTCAAGATGGGCTCGTACGGCTTCCTGCGCTTCGCCATGCCGATGTTCCCGAACGCGCTGCTGGTGTGCGGGCCGTGGATCGCGTGGATCGCCATCGCCGGCATCGTCTATGGCGCCGTGGTCGCCATGGTGCAGCCGGACTTGAAGAAACTGGTGGAGTACTCGTCGGTGAGCCACATGGGCTTCTGCATCCTCGGGCTGATGGCGATGAACGCGCAGGGATTCGCCGGCTCGATGATGACCATGTTGAACCACGGCATCTCGACCGGTGCATTGTTCCTGCTGGTGGGCGTGGTCTACGAGCGGCGGCATACGCGCGCGATCGCCGACTTCGGGGGCCTGTGGAAGGTGGTGCCGGTGTTCTCGGTCATCTTCCTGGTGGTGACGCTGTCGTCCATCGGCCTGCCGGGCACGAACGGTTTCGTGGGCGAGTTCCTGGTGCTGCTGGGGGCGTTCAAGACGTCGTTTGCATGGGCGGCGGTCGCGGCGACCGGGGTGATCCTGTCCGCGTGCTACATGCTGTGGATGTTCCAGCGCGTGGTGTTCGGTCCGGTGACGCACGAGGAGAACCAGCGCCTCGGCGACGTCACCTTCCGCGAGAAGCTGGTGTTCGCGCCGCTGCTGCTGCTCATCTTCTGGATGGGCGTCGCGCCGCAACCGTTCCTCGACCGCATGCAGCCCGCGCTCGACCGCACGCTCGAACTCACGCGCCAGCGTGCGGTGAGCAGCGCCACGGCGTTCGGTGTCGACCTGCCGAGAACCTCGATCTGGATCGCGCTCGGCCGACCGGCCGTGTGGTTGCCCGCGTCGCCCTACGCCGCGGTGGTCGCTGACTCCCTGCGGAGCCGCCCGTGAGCATCGTGCCGCAGCCGCACTTCCTGGTCGTCGACTGGTGGGCGCTCGGCGCCATCATCGCGCTCAGCGTGGGCGCCATCCTGCTGCTGTTGCTCGAGTTCATCCCACCGCGCCCGAACGGCAATCGCGGCCCGCTGGTGTCGCTCGCCGCACTCGCGGCAGCGGCGTACTCCGTGTGGCACGTGCGGCTCGACAAGCGCGCGCTGTTCGAGGGCATGTTCGTCCACGACGGGCTGACCGTGTTCTTCACGCTGCTGTTCTGCGCCATCGGGGCGCTGGCGGTGCTCATCTCGTGGAACTACGCCAAGCGCACGCGCATCGGCCAGCCCGAGTATTACGCGCTGCTCCTGACCGCGGTGCTCGGCATGGTGGTGATGGCGGCCTCGAACGACCTCATCACCATCTTTCTCGGGCTCGAGCTGATGTCGCTGTCGCTCTACGTCATGGTCGGCTTTCGTCGCAACCAGCTCGAATCCAACGAGGCGGCGCTCAAGTACTTCCTGCTCGGAGCGTTTGCCTCGGGCTTCCTGCTCTACGGCATTGCGCTGCTCTACGGTGGCACCGGCGCGACCAACCTCCAGAGGATCGGCGACTTCCTCGGCGACTCACCGCTCGCCATGAATCCACTCGTGATGGCAGGCGGCCTGCTCGTGCTCACCGGTTTCCTGTTCAAGGTCGCGGCCGTGCCGTTCCACATGTGGACCCCGGACGCCTATCAGGGTGCGCCCACCAGCGTCACCGGGTTCATGTCGGCCGGCGCCAAGGCCGCCGGCTTCGCCGCGCTGGTGCGCATCGTGCTGCGTGCGCTGCCCACGCTGGCGCACGACTGGCAGCCGCTGCTGTCGGTGATCGCCATGCTCACCATGAGCGTGGGTAACGTCGCCGCACTGCTGCAGAACAACGTCAAGCGCATGCTGGCGTATTCGAGCATCGCGCACGCGGGCTACATCCTGGTGGCGCTGGTCGCGGGCGGGAGCGAGGGCTATGCCGCCGCCGTGTTCTATCTGGCCGTCTACTCGTTCATGAACCTGGGCGCGTTCGCGCTGCTGACCATGCTGGGCCGCGGCAGCGACGAACCCGTGCTGGTCTCGGACCTCGCCGGCCTGGGGTTTCGCAAACCGCTTGCCGGGCTCGCACTGACGCTGTTCATGATCTCGCTCGGCGGCATCCCGCCCACCGCGGGTTTCATGGGCAAGATCCTGGTGTTCGGTGCGGCGGTGAAGTCCGGGCTGGTGTGGCCGCTGGTGGTGGTGGGTGTCCTGAACAGCGTGGTGTCGGTGTACTACTACCTGCGCATCACGGTGGCGATGTACATGCGCGAACCGGACGGCGAGCCAGTGGCGCTGTCCGTCAACGCGCCCGCGGTGCTGGCGCTGCTGATCACCGCCGCGGCCACGCTGTACTGGGGACTTTATGCCCAGGGACTCTGGCAGGCCGCCCAGCGCAGCGTGCTGGGACTATTGTAGCGAGGGCGCATGAAGCGAGTCGGGGTGTTGGGGTCGGGCACCGTCGGGCAGGTGCTGGCGGATGGGTTCTTAAAGCACGGCGACGCTGTCATGCGCGGCACGCGTGAGCCTGCGAAGCTGTCGGCCTGGAAGGCCGCCGCCGGAGCGCATGCCAGCATGGGCACGTTCGCCGAAGCTGCTCGCTTTGGCGAGATCGTGGTGCTCGCGGTGAAGGGTGACGCGGCCGAGTCGGTGGTGGATCTGGCCGGCGCCGAAGCACTGGCGGGGAAGGTGGTCATCGACACCACGAACCCGATCGCCGCGGCGGCGCCCGTCAACGGGGTGCTGAGCTTCTTCACGAGCCTCGACGACTCACTCATGGAGCGCCTGCAACGTCGGGTGCCGGAGGCACGATTTGTAAAGTCGTTCTCGTGCGTCGGCCACGCGCTCATGGTGAACCCGCAACTCGCCGGCGGCCCGCCCACCATGTTCATCTGCGGCAACGACGAGGCCGGGAAGGCGGAGGTGCGCGGCCTTCTCGGCCGCTTCGGCTGGGACACCGAGGATCTCGGCGCTGTCGAGGCCGCCCGCGCCATCGAGCCACTGTGCATCCTGTGGTGCATCCCGGGATTCCGGCGGAACAGCTGGGGGCACGCGCTCAAGCTGCTGCGCTGAGCGCTGGGCGCGACCCGCTGCGCGCACGCGCGAACGGGGGAGCGGTAGCAGCCGCCCCCCCGTCCTCGCTTCAGCACCCCGCTCGCGGCGGAGTTTGCACGGCCCCACACCGCACCGCACCCACACAGCTCCCGGGTTCCCCTCCCCAGCCATCCCCCGATGGGCCGGTTCGGGAAACCCGGAAATATCGAGAACCAGCGAGCCCAGCTGGGTCCACTGGAACGATCTGCGTCGTGGGAATCAGGGTTCAGGCGCTCACCCCAACCCCGTCCATCTACATACATAAGCGTAATCGGCCGACCAGACCGGAACTGACAATCGTTCGCCTGGATTTGCAACTTTTCATGCGCCGGTTCCATGTTCGAACATTGATATTTGCTCGACACAACCGGGTAAGTTGTTGGAGAATCAATACATTCCCCCGAAGAACAACCTGAGGCCCATGTCCGAATCCCAGACTGGACCCCCGATGCCCGATGGGCTGCTACATGAGCTCTATCAGGAATTGCGTGATCTCGCCGCGCACCATCTGAGGGGGGAACGAGCGGGACACACGTTGCAACCCACGGCCCTCGTGCACGAGGCCTACCTGCGCATGAACGCGCGGGGAGGCTTCGAGGTGCAGGGGCGCACCCACTTCATGGCGATCGCATCGATCGCCATGCGGCGGGTGCTGGTGGACCACGCCCGCGCCCGGGCGGCCCTCAAGCGCGGCGGCGGCGTCACGCACGTGACCGTGGGTGAGGCGAACGCGATCACCGAGGACCGCACCCAGGACGTGCTGCTGGTGGACGCCGCGCTGGCGCGCCTGGCGCTCGAGGACCCGCAGGCCGAGCGCATCGTCGAGATGCGCTTCTTCGCCGGCATGACCGAACGCGAGATCGCCGGCGTGCTCGGCGTGTCCGAGCGCTGGGTGCGCAAGCAATGGGCGTTTGCGCGCGCGTGGCTGCGACGCGAGCTGGAGGCCAGCTAGTCGCGAACTCGGGGCCAGCGCATCGCGAACATCCTGCTCATGGGCCCGCGGCCCGCGGGCTCCCGAGGTTGCGCCCGCGCCCGACGTTGGCTCGCTCGTAGTCGATGCGCAGCAACACCAACGAGTCGCCGGCCGCGTCCGCGAGCGTGCTGGCGTGTTCCAGCGCCGCCATGGCGACGTCCAGTTGGGATCCGTCCCCGCGCAGCTCGTAGCGGGTGCGAGCGAGCTGGGCCTGCCGCACCCAGCCCAATGCGGCCTCGCGCGGGAGCGTGGTGGCGGGGAACGCACGGGACGATTCGGTGAGCCGCTCCTGCGCCGAGTCGAGCAATGCAGGCTGGCGGGTCGCCCGCGACAGCTCGGTGAGCAACTCCGCGTCGAGCGAACGCAGCGATGCCGATGCGGCGGGAGCCAGGCCGCCGGGCGCCAACACGCGCAGCGCCGTGTCCACGTCGCTGCGGGCCCGAGCCAGTAGTTCGGCCCGCCGGCGCGGGTCGGGCTCGAATCGCGCGCGACACAGGCCCAGCAAGGCCAGCTCCTGGTGTGTCTGCGCGAATACCCACGGCCGGTTGGGACCGCGGAAGTCCCCGCACTGCTGAAAGTACGCGAGCGCGGAGTCCAGGTCGGCCGGCGAGTGCGACAGCTCGCCGAGTGTGCGGAACGAGCGCCCGCGTTCATAGAGGAGCGACCCCAGCGCCGGCCAGTTGCGCGAGAACGCGATACGCCGCGCCAGCGCCGAGTCCGAATAGCACAGCGCGGCGCGAGCGAGGGTCGGATTGTCGCTGAAACGCGCGCGCTCGGTGGTGATCTCGGCGAGCGAGTTGTAGCAGTACGCGAACGGGTCGGCGAAGCCCTCGGCCTCGCTGCGCCCGGCGAGCGGCCGCGGCGGCCCCCATAGATCGCTGTACTCGCGCAGCGAGGCGAGCGCGAAGTCGTTCGCAGCCAGCAGCACGACGGGTTGTCCGCGCAGACGGTGCAACCCCAGGTGCGCGGCCGCGAGCAGGCCGGTCAGCTCGGTCTGCGGAGTCAGCAGTCGACCGAGTTCCATGACCTGGAGGTCGTTCTGCCAGTGCACGATCGAGTCCGTGGGAATCGAAAGCGCGTGCTCGAGTGTCACGATGGCGCT
>JAYVCN010000405.1:0-8578 GCA_043749875.1 Candidatus Eiseniibacteriota bacterium
CTCAACTTCCTCGGCTACGTGATGGCCGACCACAATCGCGAACTATCCGACGCGCGCAAGCTGATCGAGCACGCGCTGCAGCGAGATCCCGAGAATGGCGCCTACATCGACTCGTTCGGCTGGGTGCTCTACCGCCTCGGCCGCTACCCCGAAGCGCGCGCGCAGCTCGAACGCGCGGTTCGCCTGACCGGCGGCGACCCGGTGGTGCGCGAGCACCTCGGCGACGTCTACCGCGACCTCAAACTGCCGGAGCTGGCGCGCGAGCAGTACCGGCTGGGGGAGAAGGCCAATGGCGAGAACGCCAGGCGGGTGTCGGACAAGCTGCGGGCACTGCGCTGAAACCCCAACGCTGAGGCCACACAACTCTTTGTCTTGCGGTGGCTTAGCCCGTGGGGCGAAGATTATGGCAACGCTCTGGCCGGGCGGCGACATCCAGGCTACCGGATGACGCAAACCCCTCCGGAGCGCCTCCCGCACGGCTCCCCACGAGCCTCCAACCCCCACGCGGCTTGACGGTTCTGGAACTTTTGGCCCGAGCCGGGGTAAGTCCACCTGAGTGAGGTCCCGCTTGGCCCCTGATCGAGATCCTCTACCGCCGCAGATCGTGAGCCTCTCCGACGAGGACCTCATGGGCCGCGTCGCGGAGGATGACGAACGCGCGTTCACCGAGATCGTGCGTCGCTTTCAGGGACGGGTGGGCAACCTCGTCGCCCGGGTGCTGAACGACCGGGAGGCTGTGGATGACCTCGCGCAGGAAGTGTTCGTGCGCGTGTTCGTGCACCGCCGGAACTATCGGCGAGGCTCCAAATTCTCCACCTGGGTGTTCACCATCGCCGCGAATCTCGCCAAGAACGAGATCCGCCGTAGGGTGAGGCGGCGGAATTGGTTCTCGCTCGACGCGCTCACCGAGGTGTTGTCGGACAGCCTGCCGCAGCTCGCGGATCCCACCGAGGGCCGCGAGCAGGGGCTGGAGCGGGAACAGCTGCAAGGGGAAGTTGGACGCGCCATCGCGACGGTCCCCGAGAAGTACCGATTGGCGCTGGTGCTCCGTGACATCGAAGGACTCGCATACGAGGAGATCGCCGAAGTGCTCGGCCTGCCGGGCGGTACGGTGCGTTCCCGCATCAATCGCGCCCGCGGCATGCTGCAGCGCAAGCTCCAACCGCTACTTCGAAAGCAGGATGCTCCATGAATCGATGTGACCAGGGCCGGCGGCTGTTCGGGGCCTACTGGGACGACGAGGTGACGCAGGCCGAGCGCGAATGGCTCGAGAGCCACCTCGCCGGCTGCCCCGCCTGCCGCCAGCAGTACGAACAGTTCGCACGCACGCTCGAGACCGTGGGCTCGATGCCGCGCACCGAGACGGCCAGCGACCTGCCCGAGCGCGCGCTCGCGGCGGCGCGGCGAGCCTCGGCCGTGCCGGATCGCATCGCGGCCGCGCCCGCGCAGCCGCGTTGGGTGCCGGTCACCGCGGCTGTCGCACTGCTGCTCGTGGGCCTGAGCCCGCTGCTGACGACGCTGGGACCGATGCTGTCGTCCATGTCGTCCCAGTCGGCCTCGCGCGGCACGCGTATGCTCGGCCAGCATGAGAAGCCGGTGGCCGAGCCATACCTGGCCACCTCGGTGGAGAACGGGAGGTCTGGCGGGCGCGTGCCCGCGGCCAAACCCGCCACGACGCTCGCCGACTCACTGTTCGACCACTCGGAAGACGTCGAGTTCATCCTCGATCCGGTCGTCCTTCACCGCGGTCGCGCGCAGGCGGCCTCGCACCTGCCCGCCGGCGCGCAGGGCGAGCAGACGGTGATCTCGTTCTGAGCCCTACCGTGCCCCGTCGCCAGCCGGACCCGCGCCCCGTCTCCGCACGGGGCGTGCGCGTATCGGGCGCCGCACGCGCGTTCGCCGTGGGGTTGCTCGGGCTGGCGCTGCTCGCCGTCCGCGTGCAGGGCGTGCGCGCGCAGTCCACGCTGTCGGCGTTCGAGGACGACGTGGACCGCATCGCCAAGCGGGCGCGGCCGTGCATCGTCACGGTGATCGCGCAGCGCACCGTGTCGCGCGCCGGGGCACCCAAGCGCACGCACAATCGCGTCGGCTCGGGCGTGGCGGTGTCCGCGAACGGCGTGCTCACCACCGCCAGCGTGGTGCTGGGCGCCGAGCACGTGTACGTGGTCACCGACAATCACCTTCAAGTCGAGGCGCACATCGTCGGCATGGACCCGGTTCGCAACCTGGCACTGCTGAAGCCCGACGGGCTCGAGCTGTCGAGCCTGCCGCTCACCAGCAAGCCGGGCGCGAGCGGCGACTGGGTGATCGCGCTCGGCAACTCGTATCGTATGTCGCCCACGCAATCGGTGGGCACCGTGGCGCTGCGCTTCCCCGAGCCGGGGACGAGCCTGCTGCAGCTCACGAACGAGGTCTATCCCGGCAACAGCGGTGGCGCCGCGCTCAACTCGCGCGGCGAACTGGTGGGCCTGGTGCAGGGCGAACTGGGTGCTCCAGAGGCGCCGGGCCAGCGCGAACGCGCCGAGCGCCGGCCCGGGGGGCTGTCGTTTGCCATCCCCACCGAGGACATCGTGCCGTTCCTCGACGGACTCGCGAAGTACGGACGCGTGCGTCACGGCATGATCGGCGTGTCCACGCGCGGCGCGTTCGTGAACGGCGTCTCCGACCCGGGCGAGCGCGTGCCGATCGGGGCGCTGGTCGAGGCGGTGCAGCCGGGCGGCGCGGCGGCGCGACTGGGACTGCGCAAGGGCGACCTGATCGTGGCGTTCAATCGCGAGCGAGTCGAGTACTCGGAGCAGCTCGCACGCTGGGTGGCTGCCGCAGGACCGGGCGTGGAGGTGACGGTGGTCTGGGTCCGCGACGAGATCCGCCACGAGGGGCACACGCGGCTCGACGAGGCGCCGAGTGCGATCCCGTCATGGATGAACGTCGAGGCGTCCTCGGCGCTGTCGAACGGTTCGGGGCCAGGCGGGCCGGCGGCGGATCTGGATTCGCGGTTGCGGCGCGTGGCAAGGGCGCCTCGCGAGCATCGGGACACCGCGGACACCACTGCGCGCTAGGAAGACTGGGCCACGCTGAGGCGTCGCCGGAGTGAGGCGGGCTCTCGCTTAGGGCGAACGCTCCCTGCGCGCATCCGGGGTACCCACCGAAGGTGGGTCCTTCGGTCGCTCGGCGTTCGGCCTGTTCCGCCAGTCCCTGGCTGCACAGGCCTCTCGACGCCGCCTAAGCGAGAGCCCACCTCACTCCGGCTCGTGCTCGTGTGGCTCGTGTATGCTGCACGCGTGAGCCGCGATCTCGAACTCAGGTTCCCCGGCCGTGCTGCGCACTCGCGCGTTCGCATCGCGCGCGGTGGGCTCGCGCGGCTTGGCGCGTTCGTGCGCGGCACCACGGGCGCGAAGCATGTCGTGCTTGTCAGCGATTCTCGGGTGGGTGGGCTTTACGGCGCTGCGGCCGCGCGCTCGCTGAGGCTCGCCGGCATCGCCGTGGACCGCGTGACCGTGCCCGCAGGGGAGGCGGCCAAGCGCGCTCGTGTGCTGGAGCGCGTGTGGGACGGCCTTGCGGCGGCTGGGCTTCCGCGCGATGGGGCCATCGTGGCACTGGGTGGCGGGAGCGTCGGCGATCTTGCGGGGTTCACTGCGGCCACGTGGCTGCGCGGTGTGCCGTGGCTGGCGATCCCCACCACCGTGCTGGCTCAAGTCGACGCGAGCGTCGGCGGCAAGACGGCGGTGGACCTCCCGGCGGGTAAAAACCTGGTCGGCGCTTTCCATCAGCCAGCCGGCGTGCTGGTGGACCCGGACACGCTCGCCACACTGCCCGCACGGCAGCGACGCAGCGGACTCGCAGAGGTGGTGAAGACCGGCTTCGCGGTGGACGCGGCGCTGTGGCAATGGCTCGAATCGCGGCTCGACGCGCTCGCGGATGGCGAAGCCGATGCCCTGGCCGGCGCGGTGTCACGCTCGATCGCCGCCAAGGCGCGCATCGTGCAAGCCGACGAGCGCGAAGCCGAAGGCGGCAGGCGCAGCGCGCTCAACTTCGGGCACACGTTGGGGCACGCGCTCGAGGCGGCGCTTGGCTACCGCGGCCTGCTGCACGGCGAGGCGGTGGCGGTGGGCATGCGGGTCGCGGCGTGGCTGTCGGTGCGCGTTGCGGGCCTGAAGCCCGAGTCGCACATCCGGCTCGAGGCCGCGCTCGACCACCTCGGGCTGCCGGTGCGCATGCCGGCGCTGTCTGTGGTGCGCCTGCTCGCGGCGATGCGCAACGACAAGAAACGGGCGGGTGGCACGGTGCGCTGGGTATTGACGCCCCGGATAGGCGATGCTAGCGTGCCGCGCGCTGTGGAATCCCGACTCGTGCGTACCGCGCTGGTGCTTTCCGGAGCGCGGGCGACGCGTGCCTGAAGGTGGCCCCGATGCGACGCATCCTCATCCTGCACGGACCCAACCTCCAGGCGCTCGGCACGCGCGAGCCGGAGCTCTACGGTCGCGTGACGCTGGACGAGGTGAACGCCCGTCTTGGCGCGCTGGCGAACCAGCTCGGCTGCGAGGTCGAGACGTTCCAGAGTGCGCACGAGGGAGTTCTCATCGACGCGTTGTACCAGGCCCGCGGCCGCTGTCACGGTGTGGTCTTCAACCCGGGCGGCCTCACGCACACGAGTGTCGCGGTACGCGACGCGATCGCGGGCGCCGGGCTTCCCACGGTCGAGGTGCATGTGTCGAATCCGCACGCGCGTGAAGCGTTCCGCCACGGTTCGCTGGTCGCCGGTGTCGCACTGGGCACCGTCGCGGGCTTCGGCGTCGAGAGCTACTGCTTGGCCCTGCGCGGTATCGTCGCGCACCTCGAGGCCCATGGCCCGCGCGCCTGATCGCAAGCGGCCCGCGGCCGCCACGAGCGCGAGCGCCAAACTCGCCAAAGCCGCCCGGGCCGCCCGGCCCGGCAAACCGGTCGACGCGGCCAGTCCCGCGCCGGCGGCAGCGCCCGACGCGGGTGCGAGCGTCGCGGTGGCCGGGTTCAAGCTGGGCGAGTTGCGCCAGTTGATCCGCCTCGTCCAGCGCACCGGCATCGGCGAACTGGAGTTGAACTCGAACGGCCGCTCGGTGCGCATCTCGGCCACGCCCGCGGGCGGCGGCACGTGGGTCGCCACCGCACCCGCCACCGGCGGGGCCGCCGCGAACCGGCCCGTCACGGCAGGCGCGTCGCCGGCCGCGGAGGCCACGCCCGCTGCCGAGCCCGCCAGCAATCACAAGCCCGTCCTCTCGCCCATGGTGGGGACGTTCTACCGTTCCCCCGCGCCCGACGCCGAGCCGTTTGTCGAAGTAGGCGACGTCATCGAGGTCGGCCAGACGGTGTGTATCATCGAGGCCATGAAGCTCATGAACGAGATCGAGGCTGAGACCAAGGGCCGCGTCGTGCAGGTGCTGGTTGAGAACGCGCAGCCGGTGGAGTTCGGGCAGAAGCTGTTCCTGGTGGAACCGATCTGACACGGAAGTCGGACGTGGCGCCGAGGCGCGGGGTTGTCCCCCGCCCGCGTGCCCGCCGCGCGAGGACCCCATGAATATCCGCAGCGTGCTCGAGAAGATGATCGCAGCTCGCGCCAGCGACCTGCACCTGAAGGCCGGCACACCGCCGGTCGTGCGTGTGGACGGCGTGCTGTACACGCTCGACGAGCCGGCGCCCACCTCGCAGGAGCTGCGCGAGGTGTACCAACAGATGCTCAACGAGGAGCAGCGCGCCCACTTCACCACGCACCACGAGATCGACTTCGCGTTCGGCGTCTCGGGGCTGGCGCGCTTCCGCGCCAATATTTTCATGCAGCGCGGCACGCCCGCCCTGGCGCTGCGCCACGTGCCGGTCGAGGTGCCGACGCTCGAGGACCTGGGGCTGCCGCCGTCGATCCGCGACCTGGCGTTCTCGCCGCGCGGGCTCATCCTGGTGACCGGTCGCACCGGCTCGGGCAAGTCCACCACGCTCGCGGCCATGATCGACACCATCAACCGCACCACCACGCGCAACGTCATCACGGTCGAGGACCCGATCGAGTTCCTGCACCGCGACCGACTGTCGTTCATCCACCAGCGCGAGGTCGGGCTCGACACGGCCTCGTTCCAGGACGGCCTGCGCTACGTGCTACGCCAGGACCCGGACATCATCCTGGTGGGCGAGATCCGCAACCTCGAGACCATGTCCACCGCGCTCATGGCGGCGGACACCGGGCACGTGGTCATGAGCACGCTGCATACGACGGATGTCGTGCAGAGCATCCAGCGCATCGTCTCGTTCTACCCGCCGCACCAGCACGACGAGGTGCGCATGGCGCTGTCGGCGAACCTGCGCGCGGTCGTGTCCCAGCGGCTGATCCCGCGCCGCGACGGCGCCGGACGCATCCCGGCGGTCGAGGTCATGGTCAGCACGCCGACGATACGCGAATATATTCTCGACCCCGACAAGGTGTCCTTGCTCCATACGCTCATCGGCGAGGGCGTCACGCAGTACGGCATGCAGACGTTCGACCAGTCGGTGCTGGCGCTGCTGCGCGAGGGACTGATCACCGAGGAGGAAGCCCTGCGCAACTGCAACAACCCGAACGAGCTGGCCTTGAAGCTCAAGGGCATCGCCGCGACCTCGGACCGCACCTGGCAGCCGATCGAGGCCGGCGACTACGACCCGAACGCCTCGCCGCCGGCGTCCGGCTCGTCCGGCGGCGGCACCTCCAGTGGCACGCAGGCGAAACCGGACTGGATGTCCCGCGAGTAGCGGGCCGCACGCATGTTCAAGAAAGTCCTCATCGCCAATCGCGGCGAGATCGCGCTGCGCGTGATTCGTGCCTGCCGCGAGCTCGAAGTGGCCACCGTGGCGGTGTTCAGCGAGGCCGACCGCGACAGCCTGCACGTGCGGCTCGCCGACGAGTCCGTGTGCATCGGACCTCCTGCACCCGCGCAGTCCTACAACTACATCGCCCGGTTGATCTCCGCCGCCGAAGTCACGGGGGCCGACGCGATCCATCCCGGCTATGGATTCCTGTCCGAGAACGCGCACTTCGTGGAAGTCTGCGAATCGTGTGGGTTCACGTTCATCGGCCCGAGCCCGGAGATGATCCGGCGCATGGGCGACAAGGCCGAGGCCAAGCGCACCATGAAAACCGCGGGCCTGCCGATGGTGCCGGGCAGCGACGGAATACTGAGTGACGTTGACGAGGCCACGGTCATCGCACGCGAGATCGGATTCCCCGTCATCGTCAAGGCGTCCGCGGGCGGCGGCGGGCGCGGCATGCGCATCGCGTGGGATGAGAAACAGTTGCGCCAGGGATTCGGCATCGCCCAGGCCGAGGCGGGAGCGGCGTTCAACAACAGCGCTGTCTATCTCGAGAAGTACATCACCAAGCCGCGTCACATCGAGATCCAGCTATTCGGCGACGGCCACGGGAACGTCGTGCACCTGGGCGAACGCGAGTGCTCGGTGCAGCGCAATCACCAGAAGCTCATCGAGGAAGCGCCCAGCTCGATCCTGACGCCGGCGCAACGCGTGCAGATGGGCGAGCTGGCGGCGCGTGGCGCCAGCTCGATCGGCTACCGCAACGCCGGCACCATGGAATTCCTCTACGACGAGGATGGCACCTACTACTTCATGGAGATGAACACGCGCATCCAGGTCGAGCACCCGGTCACCGAGGAGGTCACCGGCATCGACCTGGTGAAGGAGCAGATCCTCGTGGCGGCGGGCGAGCCGATGACGTTTCGCCAGGAGGACGTGAAGTGGACCGGGCACGCCATCGAGTGTCGCATCAACGCCGAGGATTTCGAGCACAACTTCCGTCCCAGCCCGGGCAAGGTGACCTACTGGTACAAGCCGGGTGGCCCTGGCCTGCGCGTCGACAGCCACGTGTATGCGGGCTACGTCATTCCGCCGTACTACGACTCGATGATCGGCAAACTGATTGCGCATGGAAAGGACCGTGCCGAGGCGATCCGCCGCATGGAGATCGCGCTCGAGGAGATGATCGTGGAGGGCATCAAGACCACGATCCCGTTCCACCGCCTCGCGCTCGCCAGCGAGAAGTTCAGGCGCGGCGACCTGAGCACGCGCTTCGTCGAGGAGCTGCTCAAGGACTACCCGATGCCGGCCGCGCCCCCCGTGCGATGAGCGCCGCCCGCGTGCGCGTGGCGCTCGTGCCACCCGCGCCGGGTTCGCTGCCGGCCGACGCGTGCGCGGCGGCGATCGACGTGCTGCGCGCCACGACCACGCTGGGCTGGGCGCGCGCGAACGGCGCCGCGCGCATCGTGCCGTTCGCGGACACCGCGCAGGCGCTCGCGTTCCGCTCAGCGCACGCCGGCACCCTCGCGTGCGGCGAACGCGACGGGCGCATCGTGCCCGGCTTCGACCTCGGCAACTCGCCGTCCGAGTACACCCGCGAGCGCGTGGCCGGGAAGACGTTGGCGTTCGCCAGCACGAACGGCTCGCGCGCCCTGCTCGCAGCCGCCCGCTGCCGCCGCCGCTGGCTCGCGAGCTTCACGTCGCTGTCCGCGGTGGTCGAGGTGCTCGCGGCGGAGTCCGACGTGTGGCTCGTGTGCGCGGGCAAGCTTGG
>JAYVCN010000406.1:0-8505 GCA_043749875.1 Candidatus Eiseniibacteriota bacterium
GAACGCGTCGAAGCCGACCGACAGCTCCGGGGCCAGCCTGTCGAGCCGGAGCTTCTCCTCCAGCCGGATGACCCGGTCCTGCACGGTGGTCGGGAACGCGCGGATGTACCAGAACATCAGCAGCAGCGCTGTGGCGAGCGACATCGGGTACAAGGATTCGGCACTGAACGGCAACAGTCTGCGCGCGGCGTGGACGAAGTTCGCCACCAGCAGCACGGCCAGCACGAAGTGGAACGGCGGCACGTAGCGGGCGTGGGTCTTGATGTCTTGCTGCGGCTGCGGCATATCGTCACTCCTCGGAGGAATCCATGGTCTGCCGATGGGTCGGCGGGTGTCACGTGATCAGGCCGCCTTGCGCCCCCCGAGCAGTTTTTCTCGGCCCACCATGAACAGCAGCACGGTCAGCAGCGCGAACGGGATGAGCGCGAGCAGGTCGGAGGCAGCTCCGTTGAAGAACGGGTTGCCTTCCGCCCACTTCGCGATCGAGTTGTCGAAGTTCGTGAGCACGCCAGCCAGGAACGCGATGATGATGCCAGCGATGGCGCCACCCGCGATGTAGCCCGAGGCCATCAGCACGCCGGGGCTCTTGTCGCCTTCGGCGAGCAGTTGCTCTTCCGACAGCTGCTTGTGCGCGAGCTCTTTTCGGCGTGCCCGGTCCACGAGCCAGCGGATGAGGCCGCCCACGAAAATCGGCGTGGACGATGACAGCGGCAGGTACACGCCCACCGCGAACGCCAGCGCCGGGATGCCAACGATTTCCAGCATCACCGAGATCATCACGCCGAACAGCACCAATGCCCACGGCAGCTTCCGATCGAGGATGCCACGAATGATGTAGCTCATGAGCGTGGCTTTAGGGGCATCGAACTTCTTGACGCTCGTGCCATCGGGCCGCTTGGTGTAGATGCCGTTGATGCCCGGATCCACCAACCACTTGGCGTCTCCGTTCGCGTCCAACAGGTACTTGCCAGCGGGTGCGCCCTCGGCGTCGACTTTGTGGTACACGGTGTATTCATTGCCGTCGTCGCGCGCCTGTACGCCGCGGATCTTCTCGTGTTTCGCCGCCGTGAGCCTGCCCGCATCGACGTGCAGTCCGGCGGGCACGACCTGGGCGATGGGAACGTACACCGTGGCGGTATCGTTCAAGCTCAGCAGAATCGGCCCGAGCAACACCGCCGAGAGTAGCGACCCAATCAGGATGGAGACTTGTTGATGGCGCGGTGTCGCGCCGAGGAGGAAGCCGGTTTTCAGATCCTGCGACGTCGTACCGCCATTGGAGGCTGCGATGCACACGATGCCGCCCACCGAGAGCGCCGTGACGTACCACGACGCACCCACCCAGCCGATCATCAGGAAGATGAGGCACGTGAGCAGCAACGTGGCCACGGTCATCCCCGAGATGGGGTTGGACGACGAGCCGATCTCTCCGGTCAGGCGCGACGAGACCGTCACGAACAGGAAGCCGAACACCACGATGAGCAGTGCGCCGAGCAGGTTCATGTGCAACGATGGCGAAAGCAGGATTGCCACCACCAGCAGCGCCACGCCGCCGAACACGAAACGCGAGTCGAGGTCGCGGTCGGTGCGCAGCGACGACGCCTTCGCAGAGCCGCCGCGCGCGTCGCGCAGCCCTTCCTTCAAGCCGTGCACGATGAGCGGCAGCGAACGAAACAGGCTGATGATGCCCGCCGCCGCCACGGCACCCGCGCCGATGTACAGCACGTACGCGCCGCGGATATTTCCCGGGCTCATCTCCGAGATCAGCTTCGTGCCGGGGGGCAGCACGCTGGTCATCCCGGCGCCGAAGAACTTGATCAGGGGAATCAGCACCAGGTAGGCCAGGATGCCGCCGCCGACCATGAGCGAGGCCACCTGCGGTCCGATGATGTAGCCGACGCCGAGCAGTTCGGGCGAGATCTCGGCCGAGATGCTGCCGGCGTTGAACGGCGCCTTGAAGATCTTCTCCGGCGTGTCCTTCCACAGCCGGAATGCCGACATGGCGGTCTTGTACGCGAGCCCGATGCCGAAGCCGGCGAAGATGGTGCGCGCCGACACGCCCTGCACGCCGATTGCAGCCGCCTCGGCTTTCGCCTCGGCTGACGACGCAGCGACCGACTCCGCCGAGGCGCCGGCCTTCAGGACTTCGGCGCAGGCGGTGCCTTCCGGATACTTCAGCTTGCCGTGCTGCGCCACGATGAGCGCGCGCCGGAGCGGGATCATCATCAGGATGCCGAGCAGCGCGCCCAGCACCGACACCAGCGCCACGCGCATGAGCTCCAGGTCGAAACCGAGGATCATGATCGCCGGCATGGTCACGCCCACGCCGAACGCGATCGACTCGCCCGCGGAGCCCGCGGTCTGCGCGATGTTGTTCTCGAGGATGCTCGCGTCCTTGGCGCCGAAGATCTTGAACACCTTGAACATGGTCATCGAGATGACGGCCACCGGGATGGACGCGCTCACGGTGAGCCCGACCTTCAGCACCAGGTAGAGCGACGACGCGCCGAAGATGGCGCCGAGGATCGTGCCCAGGATCACGGCGCGCCACGAGAACTCGGGCAGCACCGTGCTCGCGGCGATGTACGGAACGAACGGGCGCGCATTCTTTACAACAGAGGGCGGCTCGTGAAGGGCTTGGCTCATGCTGGCCTCCGGGGAAGCTGCGGCAGGGTATCCGGACACTGGACTGTAGCCTCGGGGGAATCGAGTCCGCCAGCGCGGCCTCCGCCTCGCGGCTGGACCTGTGTGAGCTCCACTCGCGCACTCACCACCTGCACCGAGATCGCGCCGCTGGGAGGATCTGCCGCCGCACTCACTCCCAACGGGCGACGCCCGCCGTCAGGCACAGGAGTCCAACGTCGCCGGCTCGCGGCTGGGCGCTCGCCGCGTCGCACACCGACACGTCGACGATGGCATCGCCCCCCATCATGCGGGCGCTTCGACTCGCGTAGTCGGTGAGCTCGCGGGCGCTCGTGCGCCCGCTGCTCGCGAGCACGTGCACCCTGCCGACGAGCTGGTAGCGCCGCGCTGGCGCCCGCCCGCGCTCGTAGACCTCGACTGGGGACAACGCAGGTCGCGGTCTGGGCCGGCTCGCGGCCGTGTACTCCGTCCGCACGCGTGGGGCAGGTTCGGATCCGGCGCACGCGTAGAAGAAGCTCGCCACGAAGCTCGAGTGAGTCGTGCGCACGCCGACACCGACCGCAGGCAGGGTGCACAACAGCATGATCGAGATCCAATTGGAGCGGGTCGCCATCGGTGCCCCCCTTGATGAAAGTCGCCTCGTCGGTGTCCGCCGGTTCGAGAAGTCTAGCCCGGCGTGCCGCTAATGGCATCCTGTCCTTGGATTGAGGAGACGAGTCGCCGGTGCAGCGCACATCGTGTGGTGCAACTCGCAGATTCGTCCATGAAAACTCTTGACCCATGCGCGCTACAGGTCGAGGCTGGCGAATTGCCGCGGAAGAGCCTGCCATCCGTCCGGAGCGCTCACTCGCACGCGGCTCACGGCAGGATCGAGTCACCCGTGTCGCGCTTCCCCAGTCTCCTCGCGCGCCGGTTCGCTGCATGCGGCGCGCGCAGTACAGCCCGGGTCCTCAGCGATCCGCGGTCTCGGAACGACGTGCACCCACGCACGCCACGGTCCCGCGCACCGCCACAGGCGACTGCTGCGCACTCTCTGCCCGCACGCACGGACGCGATGCGCGAGACGGAACTCGAATTCCCTTCAGCTTGATCGAGGTGTTCCATGAGAGGACTTGCCACGACTTCATTCCGCATGTTCATCGCAGCGATCGGACTGGCGCTGTTGTCCGCCTCTGCCGGGGCGCAGCCCGCCACGAATTTCAACCCAACGCACTACTGGACCTACCACAATCTCCAGCCCGTATTCCTTCCACAGCCGATTCGAGTCCAGGACCAGTTCTTCCGGCAGCCGATTCCCGTGACGGTCGATTCACTCGTGCGGTTCCTGAATTGGGTGCACAAGAATAATTCGGCGGTTCCCGATTCGTTCCTGCACTACACGTGGTGGAACATCGTGGAGAAGTTGCCCGTCAACAAAGACGCGATCGTGACGAACCAGTTCGGCAGTCATATCGTGCATGTCCTGAACCTGGAGTTCCTCCTGGCCCCGGCGACGAAGAACCAGGCCGCGACGGGCCAGTTGCAACCAGCCAATCACTATCTCTGCTATCGGGCCATCGGCTTCCCGTCACCCCCCGCCGCCTACGATCTGCAGGATGAGTGGAAGGTGGACCTCCAGCATCCGCAGGACATGGAGTTTCTGTGCACGCCGTGCTTCAAGGAGCACCAGGGACGGATCTTCCCGCCGGTCGACACGGTGACGCACTTCGCGGTCTATCCGGTCACGCCGTTCTCCGATCGCTTCGTGCCGTTCGTGATCGATCAGTTCGTGGCACGGCAGCTGTTTCTCACGCAGTTCCCGCTGGAGTACCTGTTCGTCCCCTCCGAGAAGACGGAGCTCCCCACCGACGTGAAGCGCAGCACGTGGGGTAAGCTCAAGAGCCTGTATCGCTGAGCAGCGCGGCAGTAATGCAGCGGGCGACCTCGAACGTCGAGGCCGCCCGCTGCTACCACAGAGCCGAGCGCTACTTCTTGGACGTCGTGGAGAACGCACTCTTCATGCGCCTGTCCATCTCTTCCCTGCTCACGTCCTCCTTGTGCGTCGCGATACCCCACACGTGCCCGAACGGGTCGGTGACCTTGCCGTAGCGGTCGCCCCAGAACTGGTCGGCGAGCGGCGTCTTCACCGTGGCGCCCGCGGCGATCGCGGACTTGAACGTCGCATCGCAGTCCTCGGTGTAAAGATTGAGCGAGACGGCCGTGCCGCCCAGTGACTGTGGCGACACCGTGCCCATGTCGGTCGACTCCTCACCCAGGAAGAACTTGGTGTCCCCGATCTGCAGCTCGGCGTGCATGATGCTCTTGCCGTCGGGCCCCAGCCAGACGCCAAGTTCCTTGGCGCCGAATGCGGTCTTGTAGAACTCGATCGCGCGGCGGCCGTTCTTGACGATGAGCGCGGCAGTGATCGTGTGCTGGCCCTCGGGTACAAACTTCACTTTGGCCATGACAACCTCACTGCTGCTCCATTCGAGGCGTGAGGGTGGTAGAACCGTGCAGCGGTGAACTCACGCTCCGCACGCGGAGCCGCTACTTTCCAGCCGGCCTCGCACGGAAGCGTGTCATCAGGTAAGTGCGCAGCGAATCGTGCTCGCTCGCTGCCACTGGCGCGCCCCACTTCTCCATGAGCGAGAGCGTCTTCTCCCATCCCAGCGAGTCCTTAGCCTGCTGCGTGACGAGCATCGCAGAATGGCAGATCACGCACGAGCGCGACGCGATGTCGCCGCCGGGGCCGGGCGCAAAATGGTCGGGGTAGAGCGTGTGCGCGTCCGGTGCGGCGTTGCGCGCGTTGCGCGGACGCGCCCCCATCGTGGCGAGCGCCGCCGCAAGCAGGGTGATCGCCACGGCGAACACCACGAGGCGCGCGAGCGTCCTACGCGCGGACATGAACGGTTACCCTGTGCATCGAGTTGTTGCCATAACCACCCGCGTTGCCGCGCGCCGCCAGCGGCTGCACCTCGCCGGCACCGTCGGTCGCGCGCGCGAGCAGCGTGAGCTCGCCGGGCAGCGCGGAGTCCATCCGGGCCTCCCAGCTGCGCCAGGCGCCCGAGTGCGCGTCTCCGGTGAGCCGCGCCGCGCGCCATGAGGAGCCACCGTCAGCAGAGATCGCGACGGACTTGATCCCTGGCCGGCCCGCCCACGCGAAGCCCCGCACCTCGACCTGCCCGCGCGGAATCACCGCGCCCTCGAGCGGCCGCGTGATCAGGGACTTCACACGTAAGACCTCGACAGGCTCCGACGTGAGCGGATCCTCGCCCGGGTAGGCATAGCGATAGCCCTTCACCATGAAATGATTCTCCGACGCTCCCGCCTCGACGCGAAGGCGCGTCAGCCATTTGGTCGACGCCATGCCGAACCATCCGGGAACGACTGCGCGCAGCGGGGCTCCATGCCGCTTGGACAAGGGAACGCCGTTCATGGCGTGCGCCAGCACTACGTCGTCCATGGCCTTCTCCAGCGGGATGCTGCGCACGAAGTGGGGCACGCCGGGCAGCGGTGCCTCGTCCGCCGCCTCGAACCAGATGTGATGTGCCCCGGGCTGCACACCTGCGCGCTCGAGCAATGTGCGCAGCATGACGCCCCGCCATTGCGCGGTGCCCACCGCCCCGCGCTCCCACTGCGTGCCCGACGTGTTCGGCAGGTGGTAGAGCCCGCGACCGTTGCCCGCGCACTCCAACGTGATGGCTTCCTCCACGGCGGGCATGGCGCGCAACTCGGCGAGTGAAAACTTGAGTGGCGTCGTGACGAGTCCGGACAGCCCGAGCCGCCAGCTGGCAAGGTCCACGTCGGGCGGCGTGAAGTGGCTGCGGACGAAGAACACGTCGTTCGGCGTGAGCCAATCTCGCCCGAGTGACGCGAGCGTGGTCTCCCAGTGCTCGGGCCAGTCGTTGCGGATGATGATGCCGGAATCACCTGCGGCAAACGCTGAGCGCACCCATGGCGGCAGGGACGCTAGCGCCACGCTGGCGGGACCCGCACCCGCAACTGCGGCAAGAAAGCTGCGGCGGCTCAAACGTGCCATGGCGTCAGTACGCCGACGCCGCCAACTTCACGTCCGCGTGCGCCCAGGCTCGTTCGAAGTTCGCTTCCGCCACGGCCGCCTCCTTCGCACGGCCCTCTGCCCGGAGCGCCTGCGCCAGGCCGTTCAGCGACCAGCCATTGCCGGGGTGGCGTCGCAAGTCCGCTCGGTAGACCGCCTCGGCGTCCCTGGCTCGCCCGGCCTGGAGCAGCGCGGCACCGAGGGTGTGCCGGACGGGATAGCACCAGGTCGGCGGCTCGTCGTAGTGCAGGCTGTCCTCGGCCGCGACCGCGAGCCGCAGCGAGCGGATGCCTTCATCGGTCCGACCCTGCCGGGTCGCGATCTCTCCCGCCAGTGAGCTCGACGCGACACGCAGCAGCGGGGCCGCATAGTTGATGCTGATCTGCATGCCCACAGGCACGGCAGCGGCCAGCGTGCGGACCGAGTCCAACTCGTCCGTAGCCGGCTCGAACTGTCCCTTGGCTGCGTACGCCACGCCACGCGCGTAATGGAACATGGCTGACGCGAAGCGCTGCGAGGCGGGCGGCAGCGGTTCCTTGAGCGCCTCGTCCCAACGTCCGAAGCGCGCCAGCGTCATGACCGGGTAGGGCGGGACGAACTCGAGCATGGGAATCTGCGCCAGCACGTCCGCGGGCATGTTGCCCGCCATCTTGCGGGCTGCGGCGAGCGCCTCCTCGCTCCGGCCCTCCATGGTCGCGGTGAACCAGATGAACTGGATGTTGTGGTTGTAGTACATGAGCGGATACATGCCCTCGGGCTTCTGCTCCGCGATGTACTTCTCGTCCACGGCCACCGCCACCCGGTTCCGCTCCAGCGCATCCGCGTAGCGCCCGGTGCGTGCGTAGATGTGCGACGGCATGTGCACGAGGTGGCCCGCGCCGGGCACGAGCGTCTCGAGCCGCTTGGCCGAGGCGAGCGCGCGCCCGGGATCGTCCGAGGCTTCCACGGCATGGATATAGAAGTGATTCGCACCCGGGTGCTCGGGGTGCTGCTTCAGGACCCGTTCGAGCGTCGCGACCGCCTCGAGCGTTCCCGGGTTCGGCTTGCCCTCGTGCGTCCACTGGTTCCACGGGTTCAGGTCGAGCATGGATTCCGCGAACAGCGCGGCCGCGTCCGGGTCGCTGGGGAAGCGCCTCGCGAGTTTTCGCATCGCGTCGCAGTAGGCGGTGTCGAGCGCTGCGCGAGTGGCGTGCGCATCCGTCGAGTAGCGCATCGCGAGCGCCTCGATGTAGGCCTGTTCAGCGAGGTGCACCTTGGGCGCCAGAGCCATCGCCTGCGCGATCGCCTCGTTCGCGGTGTTTGCGCCCGCCTCATCCATGGGCATGTTGATGTTGGGCCCGGCCGACACGGCGACGCCCCACCACGCCATCGCGCACGCCGGATCGAGTCGCGCCGCCTCGCGGAACGCACGGATGGCTTCGGCGTGGTTGAACCCGTAGTAGAGCCGCAGACCCTGGTCGAAGTACTTCTGGGCCTCGGTCCTCGCGGTGACCGTGTGCGTCCAGCTGCCGAGGTCGGAGAAAAGCGGCGGTGGTGTCGTGCTGACGATGTTCGCCCTGTCGTGTTGGTGCTGGGCGACGGCAGGAGCGGCCACGAGCAGCAAGCTTGCGAGCGATGCGAACAGACCGCGGTCCATAAGGAACCTCACGGGTGAGTGGGTAAGGCTGCGCGCGGGATGCTAGCACGGGCAGGAGTGACTCCGGCTTCTATGGCGAATCGGCGGACTCATCCCTCGCCACGACACCCGGGTCGCCGATCGCGGCCCCGTGTGCGTCGAGGCACTCGATCCAGATAAGGGTTGCGCTCCATTGAAGCGCTACCGCCCACCT
>JAYVCN010000407.1:0-10839 GCA_043749875.1 Candidatus Eiseniibacteriota bacterium
TCCCTACACGACGCTCTCCGATCTGGTTCACGCTCTTCCCCCGTTCGACCTCCGCGATTGATTTGCGCGTCGTGGACCTTCAGGGCCGTGAGTTCGCTCGTCGAACGATCTCGCGGCCCCAGTTGCCAAGCGAGACGGTGGGGTGGTTGGAACTCGCTGGGCTCCCGACCGGGCTCTACTGGATTCGAGCGCGACAAGGCGACCACACCTACCGACTCCGATTCGTCGTCACGCGCTGACCCGGCGAGAGACTCTGTCCGCGCGGCCCGGTTTCGCCACCGCGCATCCCGTATGCTCACGCCATGACCCCCTCCCCTCCCGACCCCACCGAGCCACGCGTTCACGGCGAAGCGATCGTCTATCGGCTGTTCGACGTGGGCTATGCCATCGCGCTCGATCGCGCGTCCGACCTGCTCGCCTCGAGCGGCCCGGAACGTCGCCGGCCTTCGCGCGGCGAGGCGCAGACCATCCAGATCCCGAACCCGCCGGTCACCGTGGGGCTCGGCAACGAGCGCATCGAAATCGACGGCCGCCCGGTCGAGGCCGAGCTGTCCGCCCGCGTGTTCGACTTCGGCGTGGTGTCGATGCGCGCCACCGTCACCGCGCACCCGGGCCTGGCGTGGAATGCGTTCGCGGGCTGGGGCGCGGAGGTGAACGCCGCCGCGTGGAACGACCTGCTCGGGCGCGCGCGGGACCGGCTGCTCTTGCGCATCGCGTCCGCCATCGAGCAGCCGACGGTCTCGCCGGTCACCGAGGATTACACCGTGTTCCGCATACACCGCCTGCTCGATGCAGAGGGCGCACCATTCCCGCCCTCGGAACTGCACGATGGCGAAGTCTCGCGCCTGCTGCTTGGCGAATCACGCCCGATCACGTCGAGCGCACGGAAAGAACTGCTGTCCCCGCGGCTCGCCTACTTCGAGGACGACCTGACCGTGCTCACCTGGGGCTCCGCGCTGGTGGTGGAGCCGGTGGCCGCGGACACCGATGTCCAGTACGTGCTCGAGTTCGCCAACGCGCAGCTGTTGGAGCTGCGCTGGTACGACGCGGTGCTCGACGCCGAGGTGCCGGCCATCCAGACGCGCTTCAAGCAGGCCCGACAGGGCTTCCACCTGCTCGGCCGGCGCTACAGCCGCCTGCTCGCGCTGCTGCAGCAGCGCGTCGCTGACTCCGTCGAGCTGATCGAACGCGTGGAGAACGCGCTCAAGGTGACCGACGACGTGTACCTGGCGCGCGTGTATGCCGGCGCGCTGGAGGAGTTCCGTGAGCGCACATGGCGCAGCGGCATCGAGCGCAAGATCGCCATCGTGCGCGGCACCTATGACATGCTGAACGCCGAATCGCTCGTGCGCCGCGGCGAGACACTCGAGATCATCATCGTGGTGCTCATCATGATCGAGCTCGGGGTGGCGCTGCTGCGGCGGTGAGGAATCGAGAGCCCGCCCCGTGAGACCTCTGCTCATCTTCGACGGCGCCTGCACATTCTGCCGTAGCTGGGTCGCGCGCTGGCAGCACGCCACGGGCGATCGCGTGGACTACGCGCCGTCACAAGAGGTGGCGGAACAGTTCCCCGAGATCCCGCGCGCGCGCTTCAACGAAGCCGTCGTTCTGATCGAGCCCGACGGTCGCGTGAGCCATGGCGCCGAAGCCGTGCTCCGCGCGCTCGCGGTGGCCCCCGGGCGCACGTGGCCGCTCTCGCTCTATCTGCACGCGCCCGGCTTCGCTCCGCTCGCGGACCTGCTCTACCGCGCGGTCGCGCGCAATCGCCCGCTGTTCTCGCGCCTCACCGGATGGATCTGGGGACCGCACGTGGTTCCGCCGGGCGAACGCTTCACGTGCCGCGTGTTCTTGAGCCTGCTCGCGGTGATCTACGGCATCGCGTTCGGCTCGCTCGGCGTCCAGGTGCTCGGATTGATCGGCCACGATGGCATCCTGCCGGCGCGCGATTTCCTCACCGCGGTCCACGAGCGCTATGGCGCGAGCGGCTATGGGTACGTGCCGTCCGTGCTGTGGTTGAACGCCAGCGACACCGCGCTCGTGGCGCTCTGCGTCGTCGGCGTGGCGCTCTCGGTGCTGTTGCTAGCGGGCATCGCCCCGGTGCTCTCGTTGCTTGGACTTTGGCTGGCCTACCTCTCGCTGGTCTCGGTCGGTCAGGACTTCCTGTCGTTCCAGTGGGATTCGCTCCTGCTCGAAGCCAGCGTCATCGCGATGCTGCTGGCGCCGTGGCGCTGGCGGTCGCGCCCCGCGAGCGACCCGCCGCCCCCGCGGGCAACGCTGTGGCTCGCGCGCTGGTTGATCTTCCGACTCATGTTCTCAGCCGCCGCGGCCAAGCTCGCGAGCGGCGACTCGTCGTGGCGCGACCTCACGGCGCTCACTTACCACTACCAGACGCAATGCCTGCCGCCGTGGACGGCCTGGTACGCGCACCACCTGCCGCTCGCGTTCCAGCGTTTCTCGTGCGGCGCGATGTTCGTGATCGAGAGCGCGGTGCCGTTCCTGTTCGTGGCGCCCCGCCGCATCCGGTTCACGGCCGCGGGCATCACGGTCGGCTTCCAACTCATGATCATGCTCTCGGGCAACTACGGCTTCTTCAACCTGCTGGCGATCGCGCTGTGCGTGCCGCTGCTCGACGACGGGGTCTGGCGCTGGTCGCCGCCAGCCGCGACGCGTGCGCCCGGGGCGGCTCGTCCCCGGCGCTGGTCCGCGTGGGTCGTGCGCCCGGTGGCCATCGTGCTGCTGCTGCTCGGGTTGGTCCCGTTGTTCGACGTGCTGCGTTGGCCGCGGCAACTGCTCGGGCCATTGCCCGAAGTGGAGCGCTGGGTCGCTCCGCTCTGCCTCGTCAACCGCTACGGACTGTTCTCGGTCATGACCCGGACGCGGCCCGAGATCGTGCTCGAGGGAAGCAACGACGGCACGACCTGGCGGGAGTACGCGTTTCGCTGGAAGCCGGGCGACGTGATGCGCCGGCCGCCGTTCGTGGCGCCCTACCACCCGCGTCTCGACTGGCAGATGTGGTTCGCTGCGCTCTCCGACTACCGGCGCGAGCCATGGTTCCTCGAACTCTGCCGCCGCATGCTCGCGGGCTCGACGCCTGTGCTCAAGTTGCTCGACGCGAATCCGTTCCCGGGCGCACCGCCGCGCTACCTTCGCGCCGTCGTGTTCGACTACCACTTCACCAACGCCGCCACCCGGCGGAGCACTGGGGCGTGGTGGATACGCCGGCCGCTCGGACGCTACTGCCCGGTGCTGACGCTCGTGGACGGCGAGCTGATGGCGGTGCCGGAAGCGCGGCCCGCGCGCTGACGCGTGGAGCGGCCACGCGCGTAACGCGAACCCCGCGGCGGGTTGAACGCCATGGTATGTTCTCGATGCCATGTGCGCGCATGAACCCTACATCACGAGCACTTGCAAACTTCGACTCGGCCCCGATGCCGACCAAGCGGATCGTGAATTCTGGGCCGCGCTCATGCCCGCGGAACGCGTGCTCGAGACATGGCGGCTGAGTCTCGAACTCTGGGAGCTCACGTTCCAGGAAGCGTGGACCAGCCGCGTCGAAGGGCCGGTCGGGGACACGCGCTGCCCGGACCTCGGGCGCGAAGCATTGGTGCGGAACCAGCGGGCAGTGGGTCGTCCACGCGGTCTTGCAGATCTCGAGGCGCTGGGCGAGTAGACTGTCATTCGTGTTCCTCAGGAGGCGATACCCCATGACAGATCGGCCGTGGCTGCACACGCTCGTGCTCGCGCTTGCGATCGTGGCCGCAGGCCTCGCCATCGGCAGCGGCGTGCAACGCTTCCGGCTCGCCGACCGCTCGGTGAGCCTGAAGGGCGTCGCTGAACGCCCGGTCAAGGCGGATATCGCCTTGTGGCCCATGCGCATTGTCGCCTCGGGCATGGAGCTGGCCGCCACCCAGGACAAGCTCAATGCCGACCAGCGTGCCGTGCGCGCGTTCTTCGCCGCGTACGGTCTGGATTCCACGCACGTGGAGCTGCTGTCGCTGGAGGTCACCGACAAACGCTCGAACCCCTACGAAGGCAGCTCCGGTGCCGCGCGATTCGCGGTCAGCGCCACGCTCGTGGCGCGCACGAACGACCCCGAGCGCATCCGCGCCGCGAGCCAGCGCGTGGGGGACCTGGTCGCCTCGGGCGTCGCGCTGTCGAGCGGCGGGGGCTGGGGGACGGGCCCCACCTACCTGTTCACGCGCCTGAACGACCTCAAGCCGGCCATGCTCGCCGAAGCCACCGCGAACGCGCGCGATGCCGCGACCGAGTTCGCGAAGCGCTCCGGCGCGCACGTCGGAGGCATCCGCCGCGCCACGCAGGGCCTGTTCGAGATTCTGCCGCGCGACCAGGCGCCGGGGATCCCGGAGGGCAGCCAGCTCGAGAAGGTGCTGCGCGTGGTGACCACCGTCGAGTACGAGTTGCGTTAGGCTGAGACTCCGGACGCATGGCAATGCGCCATTGATTCCTCGGGCTGACCCCGTCAGCGGACGCACACGAGCCCGCTTGCCCTCGCGGGAAAACACATGTCGAGCCAGCACGAGGCCGACAAGCACGAGGCCGGTCCTTGTCGCCCCCCCGCCCCCTCCGGCACACTGCCCGCTCCTGTAGCCGCCCCCCCTCTCGGAGGACCCCATGCGCTCGCTCCCCGTGGCCGCTGCCGTCGCGGCGTTGACGCTGCTCGCTGCTTCGCTGTCCCCCACCCCCGCGCACGCCGAACGCTTTGCCGTGCGCGCCGCGCACTTCGTGGACGTGCGCGCGGGCGTCGTGCGCGGACCGGTGTGGGTGGTGGTGTCGGGCGACACGGTGGAGTCGGTGCTCAACGCACCGCCCGCGGGCCTCGCGGTCACCGACCTCGGCGAGGCCACGCTGCTGCCGGGGCTGATCGACTGCCATACGCATCTCTCGGCGCGCGTCGGCATCCGGCAGATTGAAGCCCTGAAAAGCCCGGCCGCGCGCGCTGCCATCACCGGTGTGAACAACGTCCGCAACACGCTCATGGCCGGCTTCACCACCTGCCGCGACGTGGGCGGCGGCGAACTGGTGGACGTGTCGCTGCGCAATGCCATCCGCGAGGGTGAGATCGTGGGGCCACGCATGCAGGTGGCGACGTGGCCGCTGTCGATGACGGGCGGTCATGGTGACGAGCGCAACCAGGTGGATTACCACTGGTGCAACGACCTCGAGTCCGGCGTCGCCGACGGCGTGGACGAGGTGCGGAAGAAGGTGCGCTTCAACATCCAGCAGGGGGCGGACCTCATCAAGATCCTCGCCACCGGCGGCGTGCTGTCGGCGAACGACGACCCGCGCCACACCGGCTACACGCAGGACGAGATGCGCGCTGCGGTGGACGAGGCCAATCGTCTCGGCCGCTTCGTCGCCGCGCATTGCCATGGCAAGGAGGGCATGATCTGGGCGAGCAACGCCGGCGTGCGCTCGATCGAACACGGCAGCTACATGGATGCCGAGGCGGCGGCGGTGTTGAAGAAGAACGGCACCTGGTACGTGCCGACGCTGTACGTCATCGAGCCGATCCTCGCCGAGGGCAATCCGCTGCACATCCCCGACGGCAGCCTCGCCAAGGCGCGCGAGGTGCGCGGCCAGATGCGGCTGGCGTTCAAGACCGCCATGAAGGCCGGCGTCAAGGTCGCGTTCGGCACCGATGCCGGCGTGTTCCCGCACGGCACGCAGGTGAAGGAATTCAAGATCTACACTGACCTCGGCATGTCGCCCATGCAGGCCATCGGCACCGCCACGACTTCGGCAGCGGAGCTGATGGGCTGGTCAGGAAAGGTCGGCGTGGTGGCCCCGGGCTCGTTCGCCGACATGGTGGCGGTGAGCGGCGACCCGATCCGGGACATCACCGAACTCGAGCGAGTGAAGTGGGTCATGAAGGGTGGCAAGGTGTACAAGGACGAGCTCAAGCGTTGATGTCGCATGCAACCCGGCCGCCCGTGGCCGCGTAGTCCCAGCCCACCCGCCCCACATCAGAGGACCCACCATTGCCCGCCATCGTCGTCGAGGACCTGGTCAAGAGCTACAACAGGGGCATCGGCGGCATGGGCGGGCGTGTCACCGCGCTCGCCGGTGTCTCGCTGGCGATCGAGCCAGGCGAGACGGTGGGCATCATCGGCCCCAACGGCGCCGGCAAGACCACGCTGCTCGGCTGCCTGCTCGGCTTCCTGCGCCCGGACTCGGGACGCATCAGCGTCGACGGCCGCGCGGTGGACGATCTGTCGGTGCGTGCCGTCACCGGCTACCTGCCCGAGCGTCTGGTGCTCGATCGCTGGATGAGCGGCATGGAGTTCATGCGATACCACCATGCGCTGGCGGGCTTGAGCGACGACGCGAGGCAGCACGATTGCACGCAGCTCCTCGACCGCGTGGGTCTCGACCGCGAGGCCGCTTCGCGCCGCGTCGGCCGCTATTCGCGCGGCATGCTGCAGCGGCTGGCGCTGGCGCAGGCGCTGATTGGCAACCCACGCTTTCTGTACCTGGATGAGCCCATCTCGGGCGTGGACCCCGCCGGCGTCGTGGTGTTCCGCGACATACTTACGAGTTTGTCGGCCTCCGGCGCGACGGTGATCATCAACTCGCACCAGCTCGCCGAACTCGAACGTGTGTGCCATCGCGTGGTGTTCGTGAAGCAGGGCAAGGTCGAGGCCATGGAGACCATGCGCGCCGGCGCCGCGCACGCGCGCGTGCTGCGCGTGCGATTGTCGACCGAACAGGCGGTCGTGCCGGCGGAGCGGCTGTCGGCGCTCGCGGCGAGTGCCAACGCCACGTTCCGCGGCTGGTCCGCGCCCGACGCGCGCTTCGGCGTGGCCGACGACGCCGGCGCCACGCGACTGCTCAGCGTGCTGGTCAACGGCGGCATCGCGGTGATCGAGGCGAGCCCGGAGGAGGGCCGGCTCGAGCGCCTGTTCACCGGCGCGCCGTCGCCAGCGAGCACAGCGGCTCCGACCAGCGGAGGGCCCGCGTGAACCGCACACTGGTCGTGGCATTCCTGCGCCAGCGCTTCACGAGCCCGATGCGTCTGGGCCTCATCGTGCTGGCAACGCTGTTTCCCCTTGGCGGCGTCGCCATCATGGGCTCGCTGTCGGTGTTGAGCGGCATCGCGGCGCCGCTGGCGCTCATCTTCGCCGCCGGTGCCATCGGCCAGGACGTGTCGTCCGGAACGCTGCAGCTCCTGCTCGTGCGACCGGTGACGCGGCCGGAGTACCTCGTGAGCCGCTGGCTCGCCGCGGTGATCGGCGCGCTCGGGCTCACGCTGCTCATGTTCGTGCTCGGCACGCTGGTCCTGATGCTGCGTGGCACTCCGCCGGCCGCAACGGAGCTCATGAAAATGGTCATGGAAAGCACCGCGGCAGCCAGCGGCAATGCGGCGATCATGATCATGCTGTCGACCCTCGTGGGCGGGCTCGGCGACGTGGGGCTCTACTTCGGCACACTGATCGTGCTGCAGATGCTGGCGGGCGTGGGCCAGTTCAAGCAGTGGCAGTGGCTCATCCGCGCGTGCAGCGAACTGCAGGGCGTGCTCGCACCGCAGCTGTCGTTCGCGTGGGCCCTGCAGCACACACCGATGTCGTGGTTCGCGCTCGCATCGTGGGCGTCCAGTATCACGCTCGCGCTGGCCGTGGGCATCGCGCGATTGAACCGACGGGAGCTCTCGTATGCCGCAGGATGATGCCGTGCACCCGGAGCCGACCGCGGCACCCGCCCGACCCACGCGCCGCGACCCGTCGTGGCTGTGGATCCTCGCTGGCGCGCTGCTGCTGGCACGCGTGGCCACGGGCATCTACGAGGAAAAGCACCCGCCGAAGCTCGCGAGCCTGATGCCGTGGGTGCCGGCTGCGCAGGCGCCCGCGCGCTCGCGCGCCAGCGGCAAGCCGATCCTCTACGACTTCAGCGCCGCGTGGTGCGGACCGTGCCAGCGCATGGAACACGACGTGTTCACGGACGCGAAGATGACCAGCGCCATCGTCCAGTTCGTGGTGCCCGTGCATGTTGTCGACCGCCAGCAGGAGGACGGGCACAACCCGGTGCTCGTCGACTCGCTGCAGCACGCGCTCGGCGTGACGGCGTTTCCCACGCTGGTGATCGTCGGCGCGGATGGCAGAGCAATCGACCGCATGGAAGGCTTTGCGGGCGCGCAGCAGATGCTCAAGTGGGTGAGCCAGGCGGGCATGAAGGCACGGTTGAGCGGCAAGAGCGGCGCGACGTTCTCGTTCCCGTAGCGGCCGGCCGGGTGGATGGCCGCCAGCCTCAGCGCAGCGCGTACGCGGTGTCGCTGGCGGCCGAGAAGCGGCGGATGGCGTCAGACAGCCTGCGCGGCTGATCGAGCATCACGAAGTGCCCGCAGTTGCCGATGCGCACGACTTTCAAGCGCGGGATGCGCGCCAGTCCGAGCGCCTTGGCCGCGTGGGCCCAAGTCTCGTCGGGCTCCCACGTGCGCGGCGAGACCACCGCCAGCACCGGCATCTTGAGCGCGGCGGCCTCGTCGGTGAGATCCGTGGACAGCGCCACCGGAATCCACGCGCGCATGTTGACGCGCTCGACCTGCGACGCCTCGGCCCACAGCGCCTCGCCCTGAGCCGAATCGCGACCGAAGCTCGCGTACACCATGTGCAGCGTGCCCACCCAGTCGCGATCGAACATCGCCAGCAGCGAGTCTGCTTCGAGCTTGGACATCTGCGGTGCGAGTGCAGACTCCACCAGCACCAGCGCCCGCACGCGTGACGGGGCACGCAGCGCTTCCGCCGCCGCCACGAGCCCGCCCACAGAATGACCCACGAGCACGACCGGGTCGTGCGACTGCTCGGCGATGGCCCGATCGAGCGCGAGTGTGGCCTGCTCGAGTGTGAAGGGCGTGACCATGGGCGCCTCGCCATGCCCGGGCAGTTCCACCAGCACGACGCGGTGGTCGCGCGCGAGGTCGCGCGCCACCGGCAGCCAATGCTGGGCGTCGGAACCGAGCCCATGCACGAGCACGATGGTAGGTCCGTGTCCCATGGCCCCCACGGTGGCCGAGGACGGCGGCGGCGTGGGGGCGGCGCGCACCATGAGCAGGACGAGCGTGACCGAGGCAGCCACGTAGGCGTAACGTCGGAACACAGGGGCGTCTCCCAGAGCGGCACGGAAGAGGGCGAGGCAGAGGACCCCTGTGTCATCGGCACGGAACGGCTTGGACTTGGGCGGGAATCAGCGGCCCGGCGCTACTTCTTCGCCGCCGCGAACCTCGCCACCGCGAACTGGCCGATGATGGCGGCCAACGAGTCGGGCTGGTCCTTCATGGCCCATAGACCCGAATTGGGCAGGCGGAGCACAGTCGAGGTGGTGTCGTCCCAGCCGAGGGTCTTGAGCACAGCGCCCGAGGTCAGCTCGGGCTTCCACAGGCGGCTCGTCGCCACACGCTGGATCGGGATCTTGAGCGACTTGGCGTCCTTGTTGCCGTCGGTGAAAAAGCCCTCGCGGACGAACGCCTTCACCGTGGCCGGCGACGTCTGCTGGAACATCGTGAAGATCTCGGCGCTCTGCGTGGTGTCGCGGCCGAGCTTGGAGAACATCATCTTCGCCACGGACTCGTACGAGTTGTCCATGAAGTCCAGGAACATCTTCTTCCGCTGATCTTCCATCTGCATGGGCAAGCCGAGCGGCACGTCGAGAAGTACCAGCCCCTTGGCACGTCCGGGGTGCGCGGCCAACGCCGCGAGCGCCGCACGGCCGCCGAATTGGTGGCCCACGACGATGGTGCTGTCCGGGTTCTGCTTCGCGAGCACGCCATCCAACGCTTCGCCGACCGCTGCGAACGAGAACGGCTCCGGCAGCGGGCTCTCGCCGTGGCCCGGCAGCTCCACCAGCACCACGCGATAGTGCGCGAGCAGCCTCCGCGCCGTGGGCAACCAGTCGTTCCGGGTTCCGCCCAGTGCGTGCACGATCACGATCGTGGGCCCGTGGCCCAGCTCGGTGGTCTTCAGGACGATGGGATCGGCGTGCACGGCGGCGGCCACGGTGAGCAACGCTGCCAGCACAGCGCGAGCGAGCCATGGGACGGTGCGGCGGTGCTGCTGCGTCACGGGTTCCTCCTCGGGGTCGGATGCGGTGTGAGCTGTTCTACACCTCGCGGCGCCGCGGCGCCAATCGGCGCGGCATCACGGGGCGCCGAGAAAGTCATCGACCACGCGCACGAACTTCTCCGGCTCCTCGAAGTACGGCAGGTGCCCGCTTTTCTCGAACACCTCCCAGCGCGAGTTGGCGATGGCGCGGTGGATGCGCCACGCCGTGCTCGGCGCCACGTTGATGTCGAAGCGGCCGCACAGCACCAGCGTCGGCATGCGCAGCGTCGGCAGCACCGGCGTCATGTCGATCTTGCCGAGATCAGCATTGAGCGCCTCGTTCACCGCGCGCGTGTACTTATAGCTCTTCGCGCGCGACAGGAAGTCGTCGCGCTTCTCGCTCGAGACGAACAACATGCCGAGGTACTCGTGCATGCTGGTGGCTGCGGCACCGGTGTCGCCCAGTGCCTCGGCGAAGTCGAGCTGCGCCTGCGAGTCGACGGTCTCGGGGTAGATGTACTTGAAGATGAAGTCGGTGTCGGTCCATTTGGGCGCCGCCGAGTCCGCGATAATCAGGTGCGCCACGTGCTCGGGGTGGCGCGCGGAGTAGGCCATGACCAGGTAGCCGCCCCACGAGTGACCGAGCAGGTCGATCTGCGCCGCGCCGAGTCGCGCGCGCAGCGCCTCGAGATCGGCGACCTGGTCGGCGAGCGTGCACGACTGCCCCTTCTTGAGTGCCGCCGAGCGGCCGGTGCCGCGCTGGTCGTAGAACACCACGCGCCGCCCG
>JAYVCN010000408.1:0-4041 GCA_043749875.1 Candidatus Eiseniibacteriota bacterium
CGAGGTGGCGCCCGCGGCCGGCGGCGACGCGAGCACCGAGACGGCCGACGTGTTGCTGGTGGCCGTCGGGCGCCGGCCCTACACCGAGGGCCTGGGTGCGCGCGAGCTGGGCGTGGGCTTCGATGCGAAGGGCCGCGTCGAGGTGGACGCGCATTTCCAGACGAGCGTGCCGGGTGTGTTCGCGATCGGCGATGTGATCGCCGGACCGATGCTGGCGCACAAAGCCGAGGAAGAGGGCGTCGCGTGTGTCGAGCGCATGGCGGGCGGGGCAGGGCACGTGAACTATGCCACTATTCCGAACGTGGTCTACACTTGGCCGGAGCTCGCGTGCGTGGGGCTGTCGGAGGAGGACGCGCAGGCGCAGGGCGTGAGCGTCAAGCTGGGCACGTTCCCGTTCCTTGCCAATGGCCGCGCCAAGGCCATGGGTGAGAAGGACGGCCAGGTGAAGATCGTGGCCGATGCCGCGACGGACCGCATCCTCGGTGCGCACATCGTGGGCCCGCAGGCGAGTGCGCTGATCGCCGAGCTGGTGGTGGCGATGGAGCTGGGCGCGAGCGCTGAGGACATCGCGCGCTCGGTGCACGCACACCCCACGCTGCCGGAGGCCGTGAAGGAAGCGGCACTCGCGGTGGCGGGGCGCGCACTGCACATCTAGCGCAGCGGCACTGCAACCCGCCGCGAGCGCACGTCGAGATGTTCGACTGCGCGGGCGTGGATATCCGCTCATGATCCCGCAATCACTGCGCCGCTTTTCCCAACTGCTGGGGCAGCTCCCCCGCGCTGCGGCGCGCGCGGGGTGTCCACTCCGTCGTCATGACGTGAACCCGGTGGTCACACATTGCAGGATGCAACGCGACTTTCCGTACCCATCGTCGCGTTCATGCAAGGTGCGTGAGAAATAGGAAAACTGCATCGCGATTTTGCTTGCTCACGCAGAATGCAATCGAGCAGACTAATTGCAACGCAGTCCCCGGTCGCGCCCCCTCCCACCTTTTGCGCGATCGCCCGGCGGCATGGAGCCCCGGCCCCCCTTGCTCCACACATCGCCAATGGACACTCCGGCCCCCACGCAGGAGAGCCTCGATGAGGCATCGACTGATCCGGGCATGGGTTGCGCTTGCGCTGCTCATGGCCGCCGCACCCGCATTCGCGACCGCGACCGTGACGGCCGTCATGGGCCCGAGTCGTGAGGTTTCGCTGCAACATCTCCAGAAGAGACTCGACGACCTGCTCGGACCCGGGCACGTCAACGCGGCCACGGACTTCATCGGGGCGCATCCCGGCGATCCGGACCCGTGGTCCTGGATCAACAATGGCGTCCACCCCATCGCGGTCACGCTCATCGACCGCGAGTCACTGCACGGTGCCGTCGGCTGGTACGAGGAGACCGGCAGGGTGCCGATGCTCGACGGCGTCGGCGATGGGGTGGTGCTCGAGGGCCTGCGCGCTCGCGGCGCACGCACGCTCGTGACGCTGCCGGCGTCGGTGAAGCGGTTCGGTTTCTACGTCGCGCGGAAGCGGGATGACGAGGAGAACAACAACGGCGCGTCCGCCGTCTTCTATACGAACCACCTGCTCAACGACCTTGGCCCGCGCGGTCACGACAGCGACACCGAGCCCACGGGCAGCAACTTCAAGCTGCTCGTGTTCGACGCATCACGTTGGCTGGGTGCGGACACCTGGTTGGTGGCGTCACACTTCACGGACGGTGGCAAACACGGCGGACACGGTGACGGCGACGACGACGACGACGACGACGACCTCGACGTCCTGTTCACGGTCACGGGACTGGGTGTGACCCCGACGCGCAGTGTGACGTTCGCGCGCGTGAAAGCCTTATACCGCTGAGTCGCACGCACGACCGACCCCGTGCGGGCGCCAGACAAGCGCCGGGCGCCCGTCGTGTGTCGGGTCGTGCCACGTGCACGCGCGCCTCGGTTGACCCCATACGGCGCCATCGCGCATCTTTCGCTGAATGAGCACGCTGAAGCTGGGGGAGTGGACGCTCGACACGGTCGAAGCCGGCTACCTGTGGCTCGATGGCGGCAGCATGTTCGGCTCGGTGCCGAAGCCGCTGTGGAGCCGCACCAATCCGCCCGACGAGCGCAATCGCATCCGGCTCGCCATGCGCTGCATGTTGCTGCGCGGCCACGGCCGCACGGTACTGGTCGACGACGGGCTGGGCGACAAGTTCTCGGACAAGCTGCGCGACATCTACCGCGTCGAGGCTGAGCCGTCGCTCACGCACTCTTTGACGGCGCTGGGCCTCAAGCCGGCGGACATCACCGATGTCGTGCTCACGCACCTGCACTTCGACCACGCCGGCGGTTCCACCGTGCGCTCGCCTGATGGCCTGCGGCCCTGGCTGCCGCACGCGCGCTGGTACGTGCAGCGGAAGAACTGGGACAACGCGCACGCGCCCAACCCGCGCGAGCGCGCCTCGTACCTGCCGGAGAACTTCGATGCGCTCATGCAGGCCGGCGTGCTCACGCTGTGGGACGGGCCGCAGCAGCCGTGGCCGGGCGTGGAGACGATCTGCGTCAACGGCCACACGCGCGGGCAGCAGGTCGTGCGGGTCGCGGGCGGGGGGAACACCGCGTACTTCGTCACCGACCTGATTCCCACCGCGGCACACGTGCGCATACCGTTTGTGATGGGCTACGACGTTGCGGCCATCGAGACGATGGCGGAAAAGCGCTCGCTGCTGGAACGCGCGACGCAGGAGCATGCCTGGATCGTGCTCGAGCACGATCCGGACACCGCGCTCGCGCGCGCGGTGGCCGATGGCGACGATTTCACGTGGGCCGAGCGCGTGCCCGCCGCCATGGGGGCCCGCGCGCTTTAGCGCGACCGGCCCGCGAAAGCCAACCACCCGCATGCTCCACCACTGGTTCGCCGCTTGGATGCAGTTCGTGCACGACCAGGGTTACCTGGGTGTATTCATCATGATGGCCGTCGAGAGCACGGTGTTCCCGCTGCCGTCCGAGCTCGTCGTGCCGCCGGCCGCCTACTGGGCCACGCAGGGCACGTTCTCGTTCTGGGGCGTGGTGTTCGCCGCGACGCTGGGTTCGTGGTCCGGCTCGGCGCTCTCGTACCTGGTCGCACGCCGACTCGGCCGCCCGCTGATCCTGCGCTACGGTCGCTACGTGTTGGTGCCCGAGCACAAGTGGCACCTCGCAGAGTCGTGGATCAATCGCTACTCGGTCGTGGGTATCTTCTTCGCGCGCCTGCTGCCGGTGGTGCGGCATCTGGTCTCGCTGCCCGCGGGCGCGGCACGCATGCGCTTCGGACCGTTCACGCTCAGCACGCTGCTCGGCTCGTTCACGTGGAGCTGGGTGCTGGCGCGCTTCGGCCAGGAGGTGCTGGGCGGCGACCCGCGACTGCTCACCGATCCCGACGCGCTCATCCACCTGCTCAAGGCCAAGCTGGCGTGGTTGGTGATCGCGGCGCTAGTGTTGCTGTTCGCGTACGTCGGCGTGGACCTCGCCGGGCGGCGCTGGAGGGGATCGCATGGCCGGGGTTGAGTTCGCGGGGGTCGGCAAGTCGTACGGCCGCGGCGGGCATGCGGTGAAGGGGGTCACGCTCAGCGTGGCCGAGGGCGAGTTCCTCGTGCTGGTGGGTCCGTCGGGCTGCGGCAAGTCGACGCTGTTGCGCATGGTGGCGGGATTGGAGGAGGTCACCGAGGGCGACATCCGCATCGGTGGCCGGCGCGTCAACGACGTGCCGCCACGCGATCGCGACGTGGCGATGGTGTTCCAGAACTACGCGCTCTACCCGCACATGACCGTGTTCGACAACCTCGCCTTCGGCCTGACGCTGCGCAAGGTGCCGAAGGACGACATCCGCCGCCGCGTCGAAGCCGCGGCGGGCGTGCTCGGACTGGAGCGCTACCTCGACCGCCAGCCACGCGAGTTGTCCGGCGGCGAGCGCCAGCGCGTCGCGCTCGGGCGCGCCATGGTGCGCGAGCCCAAGGTGTTCCTGTTTGATGAGCCACTTTCCAATTTGGACGCCAGGTTGCGCGTCGAGATGCGCGCCGAGATC
>JAYVCN010000409.1:0-4319 GCA_043749875.1 Candidatus Eiseniibacteriota bacterium
GCCCCTCTATCCGCTGCTCCTGGCGCCGTTCGTGAGCGCGTGGGGCCCCGTGCCGGCCGCCGTGCGCGCGTTGTGCGCGCCGTGTGCGTGCGCGATCACGTTCGGCATCGGTCTGCTGGTGTGGCCCGCAACCAGCGCGGTGGGTGCGCTGTTCGCGACCGCATTGCTCGCCACGCTGCCGTGGTTCACGGATGCCTCGCGCGCCGCCGCCGCCGAGCTGCCGCTCACCGCGCTGGCGCTGCTGGCCCTCGAGGTGCTGGCGGCGAATCCGCGCTCGCGTGCGCGTGCCGCGGCGGCCGGCGCGCTGCTCGGGCTCGCCTTCCTGTGCAAGTTGTGGCTGGTCGCGCCGGCTGCGCTCGCGGCGGTCGCGCTGGTCGCCGCTCGCGATCGACGTGCGGTCACCGTGCTCGCGGTGCTCGTGAGCTTCGCGGCCGGCGTGGCGGCGCTCCACCTCGTGGCGGTCGCGGCGTTCCAGCCGGGCGCGTTCGAACACTGGCGCTACATCTATATGGGGCGCTCGCTCGCCGAGCGCGTGAGCGGGGAGGGCTACGCCGACTACTGGCGGCGTCCCGCGGGCGTGTACTGGGCCACGGTCACGCGCGCGTTCGGGCTGGTGCTGCCGTGGGTGGCCGCGGGGGTGGAGGCTGCCTGGCGGCGCCGCCACGAGCCGGTGCCACGGGCGCTGCTCGTGTGGGCGGCCGGGCTGTTGCTGTTGTCGCTGTTCCAGGTGAAGTCCGGCGGCTACGCCTACGTGGTCGTGCCCGCGTGGGCTGGGCTCGCGGCCCTCGGTGCGCACGCGGTCGCGACCGGCACGGGACCGGGGCTGTGGACGTTGCTCGCAGGTGCATTGCTCACCTCTCCGCTCGGGGCGCGCTGGCAGGCCGACGGCTTGCCGGTCGCGGTGTGGGCCGCGGTATGGGTGAGCGGCGGTGCGCTGGTGGCCTTGACGCGATTCGCGCGCGCGCATGCCGCGCGTCTCGTGGTCGGGTGGGCCGCCGTCGCGATCGCGATCGGCACGGGGCGGAGCGTGCAACGCGTCGCGGTCGCGTTTCACACGCCGGGCTACGCCGAGGTGGCGGCACTGGTGGCGCCAGGGCTCGCGGACGTACCGCCAGAACGCCCCTGCTTCGTGGCGCCGGAAGCACCGGTGTTCGCGTTCCACCTGTTCAGGACCGGAGCGTACTGGGCGACGCCGAACCATCCGTGGACGCCGGAACGCTTCGCCGCCGTGCGCGAGGACACGACCCTGCGCGTGTTCGTGGTGGACACGACGCGCAGCTTCTACGGCGGCTGGCCCGACCCCGCGACCCTCAGCTGGCTCGAGCATGAGACGCACGAGATCAGCCGTTCGCTGCCGCCGAGCGGGACGCAGGCACGGCCGTTGCGCATCTTCGTCCGCTGAGCGCCCGCGGCGGGTCCGCCCGCCCGCGGCCGCTCCCCCACGCCAGGTGCCGGCCCACGCGGGCCAACGCCGGCCCACGCAGGTGGCGGGCGGGGAATCCATCGGTTTACACTGGGGTTGGTCCGATCCGCCCTGTCCTCCGGCCCGCGCGAGACCCACCTGCCCGTGAGCGAACGCATCTACTTCGGCCGTCTGCACGCCTCGGTGTCCGAGGTCGTGGACGCTGTCGACATCCTGCCGCACTACGAACTCGCCGCCATCGCGGTGCTCGAAGGGCAGGAGCGTCCCGGCGAGGAACCCGCGGTGCGCCGCCGCCTGCGCTCCGAGGGCATTCGCCCGCGCGAGCATCGCGGCGCGCTGCTCGTTGAGCCGGGCGAGATGGAGCGGTTCTCGGGCGCCGGCATGCTGAGCGGTGGTGACGAGGTGTTCTTCGCGGCGGAGTGGAACGACGAGTTCGAGCCCTACCCCGCGCGCGTCGCGGGCGAACTCATGGACTTCCGGGAGGGACTCCCACTCGGGTTGGAGGACTGGATGCTCGAGGCGCGCTGCGTGCTGGCGCTGGGTGACGGCGGCGGACTCAACTACGCCACGCCGTCGCTCGAGTTGCATGAGCGGCTGTCCGGCAGATTCAAGCCGGCGCGCCGGTGAGCGAGGAGCAGGACCCGGTCTCGCAGTTGCTGACGCTGGACCTGCCCGGCCCCGCAGGACGCATCGAAGCCCTGCTGCAGGTACGCGAAGGCGCCGAGCCGAGCTTCGTCGCGCTGGTCTGCCATCCGCATCCGCTCTACGGCGGCACGTTGCACAACAAGGTGACGCATCGCATGGCCTCCACGCTGTTCGCGCGCGGCGCGGCGGTGCTGCGGTTCAACTTCCGCGGGGTGGGCAAGAGCGAGGGCGTGCACGACCGCGGGCGCGGGGAACGTGACGATGCGCTCGTGGCGCTCGACTGGCTGCGGCGCCGCCACCCTGGCGCGCGCGCGTGGGTCGCGGGGTTCTCGTTCGGCGCGTGGGTGGCCTCGCGCGTCGCGGCTTCGCAGCAGGCGGTGGAACGACTGATCCTCGTCGCACCGGGCGTGCACACGCAGACGTTCGAGGAGATGCGCACCTGCCCGGTGCGAAAGCTCGTGGTGCAGGGCACCGCCGACGACGTGTGCAAGCCCGAGAACCTGGCGCGCGTGTTCCTGACCTGGGCCGATCCCAAGCGTCTCGAGCTGGTCGAGGGCGCGAGTCACTTCTTCGACAAGCAGCTCGGCGAGCTGGGTGAGGCGATCGAGCGCGGGCTGGGAGTGAATGGCTAGCGCAGCACCGCGACGCGACGTGCCGGTGTGCCGTGCCCGTTCACACCGACGCGCGAGAAGTAGAGCCCGCCCGCGAGTGAGGCCGGCAGCGAAGCGCTGAGTTCGTGCGCGCCCGCCGGCAGCGAACCGCGCCACAGCGTGGCGACCCGACGACCGGCGAGGTCATAGAGCGACCACTCGACGTTCGCGGTACGCGGAAGTCGGAGCGCCTGTGAGAGCGGTCCGGCTGCGGGGTTCGGCCACAGCGGGCCGAGTTCAACGGTGGCGGCGCCCGTCTGCGGCACGCTGGTCGTGGCCTGATCGGGGAAATGGAAGCGCACGTTGTCCACCCACCAGCCACCGCGGCCGACAAACAGGTCGGTGCTCATGCGGAAGCGCACGCGCACCGGGCCCGGTGCGTACGGGGACAAGTCGATGCGCTCCTCGTGCCAGTCATCCCGACGGCCACTCCAGCACGGCGCGCCCTGGGGCAGCCCCTGATCGTTGATGGCCATGGTGTGCGTGTAGTCGTTCACCGGCGTCGCCGCCTGCCAGGCGCCGTTGAACACCGCCACCTCGACTCGCGCGCCGTCGAACGCCTGATTTCCGGCGACACTCTCGAGGTCATAACGATGCATGAACGACAGGGTACATCCGGGCACGATGTCGTAGACGAGCCCGCTGGTGAGCGCCGCGTCCTGGTAGGGCCCATAGGGGAGCGAATCGTTTCCGCAATGCCACGCGGTGGAACCGCCGGGCGCCGCCGGGTTCTCGACCAGGTGCCACTCGTCGCGCCGGTTGTAGCGGACATTCCCATGCGTCCACGGCCCGGGATTCCAGAACTCGTCCACCCAGTCGTGCCCCACGCGCAGCGTGTCGAACACGGGATTGGAATAGCCGACGTTATGGGCGAGCGACCGGTCGCGCGCGGCGAAGCGGTAGGCGATCCACGAGCCGCGCGGCATGCCGGCGCCGAGCGAGACCGCGAACGAATCGCGCCCCACGGGCGTCGCGGGCAGTGACTGGAGCGGGCCCCCGTGCTGCGAGAACTCACACCACACGGAATCGAGGCCGAGGTTGTCGGTGACGCGCGCGAGCAGGGGTTGCGGCATCCGCTCGTTGGATTGCTCGTACACCGGAAAGTGCACGATCACGGGCGGCAGGGTGTCGGGCCCGGTGAAGTAGCCGAACGGCAGGCTACGCGGCAGTTCGGGCATGTCGGTGCGCACCCCTGGCACATCACTGTCGGCGCGGAACCAATATTGGATCCTGGTGCCGCTGGAGTAACCCGGCAGCATGGTGGCGAACGAATCGGGTGAAACCTGCGACATCGGCAGCGGGCTCCAGAGTGCACTCGGATCGGTCCTCCACCACAGCCGCACGCCGTACGGAAGCACCGCGGTCGGGATGCCGGCGCGGTCCACCGTCACCTTGAGCCCGACGCTGCGCGAGACGCCGGGCGTTTCGGTGTCGGCGAGCCCGGTGTGCACCAGCCGCAGGCGACCAGGGTGCGAGTCGAGCGAGGCGTCGAGCGTCATGCGGCCGCCCGTGTACTGCGCGACCGTCGTGGGAAACGCCGTGCGGATGGTCTCGAGTTTCCCGAGGTCCGCTGAGAGTGCGGCGCTGCCGTGTGGCACGAT
>JAYVCN010000410.1:0-3024 GCA_043749875.1 Candidatus Eiseniibacteriota bacterium
TGCCGGCGGCGATCAACGCATCCGTGCACGGCGGCGTGCGGCCCCAGTGCGCGCACGGTTCGAGTGTCACGTACAACGTGGCGCCACGCGCGCTCCGTCCGGCGTGCGCCAGCGCCTCGACCTCGGCGTGGTCGCGGCCGAGCGCGCGGTGCCAGCCCTCGCCCACGATCCGGCCCGCGCGCACGATGACCGCGCCCACGACCGGGTTCGGCGCGGTGTGCCCGCGGCCGCGCTCGGCGAGCAGCAGTGCGCGTCGCATGAACCCTTCGGCGGCGGAGGGCTTGCGGGTGGCGTTCGTACTAGCCGGCATGGGCGCCCCGAGGGGTGGGTGAGCGAGGCAGGCCGGGCGCACGGCACGGCCAGGGTAGCCCGGTCTCGGCGGACCCGGGGAACCCAGCCACCTTGCGCGCTTCCTTCTTTCATCCCGACTGTACGGTCGGCCCCGGAGTTGCACCGGGTCTGCCCAGGGCCGCGACTGCACCGAGGGCTCGCGGGCTCTACCGCCGGTGGGGACTTGCACCCCGCCCCGAAGGAAAATGCGGCAGGGAGTGTAAGGTGGCGCCGAACAGGCCGTCAAAATCTGGCCACCGGCGACGGGAATCCTTGCATTCCGGCCCTCCCGGCGGTTCTCCTCTATCCACTCCCCACCGGATGCTTCCCCGGAGGACAGCCATGCGTCGGTCACTCGCCCTGCTGCTCGCCACCATCGCCATCGTCAGTCTGTCCGCCGCGCTGGTACCGCGCCGGGCGGCGACTCGCACGCAGTCCACCAGCGACTTCGTGCATTTCGAGAGCGGGCACGTGCATCCGTTGGCCATGACTCCCGATGGCACCCGGCTGCTCGCCGTGGAGACACCCGATTCGCGAGTCTCGGTCTTCGACCTGACCGGAGCAGCCCCGGTGCGCATTGCCGAGATCCCGGTCGGGCTCGAACCGGTGTCCGTGGCCGTCAACGGCAATGGCGAAGCGTGGGTGGTGAACCAGCTCTCGGACGACGTCAGCATCATCAACCTGTCCACGCTGCACGTGCGCGCCACGCTCAAGGTGGGCGATGAGCCGAGCGACGTGGTGTTCGCGGGCACGCCGCTGCGCGCGTGGGTAAGCGTATCGCAAGAGGACGCGATCAAGTTGTACGACCCGGCCAACCTGGCCACGGCGCCGCAAGTCATCGCGATCCCCGCACGCAAGCCGCGCTCGCTGTCGGTGAGCGCCGACGGCGCCAAGGTCTACACCGCGGTGTTCAACGGCAATCACGGCGCCACCGTGCTGTCGGAGGCCGAGGCCGGGGACTCGCTGCCGGCGCCGGTGCCCGCCATGCGGGCCGGGCTGCCGGCCGCACCGAAAGTGGGCCTGCTCGCCAACTTCTCGAGCGGCCACTGGGTCGACATCTCCGGCAAGCTCTGGGACTCGAAGATCAAGTACACCGTGCCGCTGGTGGAACTCGTCCAGCTCGATGCCGCGACCAAGGCCATCGCGCGCGTGAACGGCGACATCGCCACTATCATGATGGGCACGTCGGTGAATCCCGTGACGGGCGCGTGCGCCGTGACGGGAACGTATGCCGAGCTCGAGCTGCGCTTCGAGCCCAACGTGCGCGGGCACGTGACCGAGTCGCGCGTCGCCATGCTGTCCACGGCTGGCGTGCGCACGTTGGTGGGCCTGAACCCGCAAGTGAACTACACCGTGCCCACGGGCACGCAGGCCGAACGCGACTCGGCGCTCTCCATGCCGACCGGCGTGGCGTGGGCGCCCGACGGGCAGCGCCTGTACGTGAGCGCGCTCGGCTCCGACAAGCTCGGCGTGGTCAGCGCCGCGGGCGCATTGCTCGCGCGCGTGCCCACGGTGGCTGGCCCGACCGGCGTGGTGGTGGACGGCGCACGCCAGCGCGTGTACGTGCTCGGCCGGTCCCGCGAGGAACTCCAGACTTTGTCGACCGCCGATTTCCATAGTATCGCCGTGGCCCCGCTCGGCTTCGACCCGACCCCGGACGATGTCGTGAACGGCCGCCGCTTCTTTTACGGTGGCTTCACTTCCGGTCACGGTGATCAGTCGTGCGCGAGCTGCCACCTGTTCGGGGACATGGACAACCTGGTCTGGGATCTCGGCGACCCGACTGGCAACATGGCCCCGGTGCCGCCGGGCATGCTCGACCCGTTGCTGCAACCCATGCATCCCATGAAGGGCCCGATGGCGACCCAGAGCCTGCGCGGCTTGAACAGCACCGGCGTGCTCCACTGGCGAGGCGATCGCACCGACTTCCTCGCCTTCAAGGGTGCAACCCAGAGCCTGCTCGGGCGCTCGGCGCCGATCGCGGACAGCGAGATGGTGGCCATGTCTGCGTTCGCGCTCGCGCTCGCCTACCCGCCGAATCCCAACCAGAACCTCGACCGCACGTTCCGCGACGCACCGTCCGGCCAGGCGAGCGCCGAGCGCGGCCGCGTGTTCTTTGCCAACACGCCGGTGGACGGCGGCCGGACCTGCAACTTCTGCCACGCCCTGCCGAATGGCACCAACGGGAAGCTCATCGACAAGGTCGCGCTGCAGTCGGCGCAGGATATGAAAGTGCCGCAGCTGCGGAACCTGTACCAGAAGTCCGGCTTCAAGGACACGATTGGCGTCGTGAACAAGCGCGGCTTCGGCTACACGCACAACGGTTCGGTCGACAACCTGTTCGACTTCCTCCACTTCCCCGGTTTCAACTTCGCCGCCGGTACCGCGGGCGACGCCCAGCGCCGCGACCTCGAGGCGTACCTGCTCGCGTTCGACACCGGCATGGCGCCCGCCGTGGGCGCGCAGGTGACGTTCGACGGCACCGCCGCCGACGCCGCGCGCGGCGCGCGCATGGATTCGCTCACTGCGCGTGCTGATGCGGGCGACTGCGACGCGATCGCCAAAGGCCGCGTGGGCGGGCTGCCGCGTGGCTGGAAGTACGGCGCGGGCGTGTGGCACGCCGACCGCTCGACCGTCGCCGACGTGCCGAGCGCGCAGTTGCGCGCGCTGGCCGGTGCGGGCGCGGAACTCACC
>JAYVCN010000411.1:0-5294 GCA_043749875.1 Candidatus Eiseniibacteriota bacterium
GTGGGCAGGCACGTTCGTCAACCGCTGCGGCAGCTTCGTGCTGCCGTTCCTGACGCTCTACCTCACGCAGGCCCGCCACCTGTCGCTGTCGCAGGCCGGACTCATGGTGGCGCTCTATGGCGCGGGCGGTTCGGTCGCCGGGCCGCTCGGCGGCTTCCTCGCGGACCGGGTCGGCCGGCGCACCACGATGCTCGTGGCGCTGGCGCTCGGCGGTGCGGGCATGATGTCGATCGGATTCGTCCAGCGTCTCGAGGTGCTGGCGCCCGCCATCTTCTGCGTCGCCGCCGTGACCGAGATGTACCGGCCCGCGATGCAGGCCGCCGTCGCCGACATGGTGCCGCCCTCCGACCGTGCGCGCGCCTTCGGGCTCGTCTACTGGGTCATCAACCTCGGTTTCTCGGTCGGGCTCACGCTCGGCGGCATGCTCGCGCGGCGCTCGTTCCGCTGGTTGTTCGTGGGCGATGGCGCCACGACGCTGCTGTTCGCGCTGGTGATCTGGCTGGGGGTGCCCGAGACGCGGCCGGTGCGACCGCCATTGGCCGCGGGCGAGCGCCGGGCCTCGCAGTGGTCCGAGTTCTTCGCACCCTGGCGCGACGGGCCGTTCACGCTGTTCTTCGCGCTCAGCTTCCTGTTCGCGCTCGTGTTCATGCAGAACTCGAGCACGTTCCCGCTCGCCATGGCCGCGAACGGCATCGGCACCGCCACGTTCGGCATCATCCTGGCGCTGAACGGTGTGCTGATCGTGCTGTTGCAACCGTTCCTGGCACCCATCCTGTCACGGCGCAATCGCTCGTACACCATCGCGGCCAGCACCGTGCTCGTCGGGCTGGGCTTCGGCTTGAACGCGCTCGCGCACACGGCGCCGCTCTACGCGCTCGGGGTGATCGTGTGGACTGTGGGCGAGATCGGCGTACTACCCATCTCGAACGCGCTGGTCGCCGACGTGGCCCCGCCGCACATCCGCGGCCGCTACCAAGGGGCGTACGGACTGTCGTTCGGGCTCGCGGTGTGCGCCGCGCCGGCGCTCGGGACACTCGTGTTGCAGCGCTTGGGCGCGGTGACGTTGTGGAGTGGCTGCCTGGTGCTCGGGCTGGCGATCGCCGCGGGACATCTGGCGCTGGCGCCCGCGATCACGCGGCTGCGGGCGGAGCGGATCGGGGTGGCGGCCGGCGGATGACTCGCCGCGCGGCGGGATGCGCGCGGCGCCCTCAGCCGCGCCGGTCGTTCCCCATGCGCCAGACGCCCACGGCGAACAACATCGCCCCCACGATACCCACCCACCAGCCGAGCAGCGTGCCCGTGGCGAGCAACGCCAGACCGCCTGCCGCGAGCATCGGGCCCGACGTGCCGGGTAGCGCGGGGGCGCCACCGGCCGCAGCCGGCTCCGCGGCCGCTGGCTGCGCGCGCAGCAGTGCGATCGCGAACACGACGCCGGCGATCGCCAGCACCATCGCACCCGCGCTTGCCACGGCGTTCATGCTCCCCCACCCCATCGCCGACGAATAGGTGTGGATGCGGCGCGGCATGCCGGCGAGTCCCAGCACGTGCATGGGTAGGAATGTGGCGAATGCCCCCACCAGCGTGAGTGCAAAGTGAACTTGTCCGAGCCGCGGGTCGAGCGTGCGGTCGAACAGCTTCGCTCCGTGCTGGTAAACGCCGGCGAGCAGCCCCAGCACCACGCCGCCGAACAGCATCTCGTGCGCGTGCGCCACGCCGAAGTAGGTGCCCACCTGGCGTGCAGCCGCAGGCTGCAAGGCGAGCGGCAACGTAGAAAACGCACCCGTCATCACCAGCGCCGCCATGCCGAGTGAGAACAACAGCGCCGGCTTGGCCGCAACCGGGCGGCCCCACAGCGTGGCGAGCCAATGGAATACCGCGGTGCTCGCGGCCAGCGCCATCAGCGCGCCCGCGACGGGCAGCAATGACTGCGCGAGCGCCGCACTCGCCGGCGTGACCTGCGCGAGCCACGCCAGCACACCGGCCACACCGAGCGTAAGGCTGCTCGCCCGCACCAGCGCGCGGCCGTGCAGCGGACGACCCGCCGCCCCCACCACGACCTCGGTCGCAAGCCCCATCGCCGGCAGCAGCAGCAGCACGATCTGCGGGTGGCCGAGCAGCGCCGTCAGCCGCGGCCACAGCGTGGGATCGGCGCCCGACTCGGGCACGAACAGGTTGCCGTCGAGCAACCGGTCGCACTGAAGCAGCACGAGTCCGACGAAGAGCGCTGGAAACGCGAGCAAGCCGAGCACGCCGGCGATGAGCGAGTTCCACGCCAGCGGCGAGACTTCGCCCAATGCACGGCCCGGTGCGCGCCGAGTGAGCACCGTGGCCACGATCTCCAGCGCCACGCACGCGGCGCCGAGCGCCACCAGTGCCAGTCCGGTCGCCCACCAGTCGACGCCATTCGCACGGAACGTGAGGAAGCCGCGGTACAGCGTGTCGCGCGACGCCCATTCGAGCGAGGTCATGCTGGCGTTGCCGAGCATGCCCGCGCCCGAGGTGCCACCGAGCGCCAGCCCCACGTGCAGCACCAGCGCGCCGCACGCCCAGAGCTTGGCGCCGAATGCGGACAGGCGCGGGAACGCCGTGCGGCCGTCACCCAGCCGCGCAGGGACGAGCAGCAGGAACATGCCCATCGCCGCCGGCAGCACGCACAGGAACAACATGCTCACGCCGTGCAGCGTGAGCAATTGGTGATAGGTGGACGCCAGCATGAACGCGGCGTCAGCGCGCGCGAGCTGGATGCGGAGCGCGAGCGCTTCGAGCCCGCCGAGCACGAAGCCCGCGAGGCTCAGCCCCAACAGCAGGCGTCCGGTGAGTATGGGATCCACGCGCGTGAGTACCCCCGGGCGCCGGATGTCGCTCATCGCAGGCTCTGCAGCCACGCCACAAGCGGCTTCATGTCCCTCTCCGGCACCGGGAAGCCGGGCATGGTCGAGCCCTGCTTGAGCGTGTTCGCGTTCAGTATCCAATGCACCAGCGCGCTGTCCGTGCGCTCGAACATGCCACCGGCGAGCGTGCTGCGGCTGGCGAAGTGCGTGAGATCCGGCCCCACCCGGCCGTCGCTGAGCCCGCGCACGGTGTGGCAACCGCGGCAGGAGTGCAGGACGAACACCTGCTCGCCGCGCCACAGCTCACCGGCGTGCAGCGAATCGGTGGGCGCCACGCGCGGCGCGCGCTGGTTCGCGAGCCACGTCTCGAACACGGCCGGCGAGTCCACGAACAACTTGAGCTGCATGTGTGCGTGCGACGTGCCGCACAGCTCGGCGCACTGGCCGGGGAACACGCCCGCTCGGTCCGGGGTGAACGTGAACTCGCGCCGCCGCAGCGGCGGCACGTCCTCCCGCGGTCCCACCGCGGGAATCCACAGCGAGTGCATGACGTCGGCGCTCTCGACCACCAATCGCACCGCGCGACCCACGGGCACGTGCAGCTCGGTCGCGGTGACCACGCCCTGATCGGGGTAGTTGAACTCCCACCACCACTGGTGGCCGATCACGTTGACGCGCAGCGCAACGGCAGCGGCAGCGGGCGGGCGCAGCTCCGCCTGCAGCGCCGGCAGCGCGATCAACGCGACCAGCACCCACGGCGCGAGCGTCCACACGAGGCCGAGTCGGCTCGCGGGCGGTACGGCGGGCATCGCTCCGGCCGCGGTGGCGCTCGACGGCGTGTCGCGCGTGCGCAACCGCAGCGCCGACACGAGCAGCAGGCCCTGCACCACCACGAGCGCGGCCGCGACCCACGGCGCCTGATGTTCGAGCAGGGTACTGGCCGCGCGCATCCATGCGCTCGCGGGCTCGGTGGTGGTCTGTGGGAACTGTGCGCGCGCAAGCGCCGCGGTGATGGGAAACCACGCGGCCAGTAACGCTGCCGGCCTCACGACGTCGCGCGACCCGCCAGGGCGAGTGCGTCCACGCTCATCATGAGGAACAGCACGAACAGGTAAAGGATCGAGTAACGGAACAGACGTTGCGCATGTGCCACGCCGGGTTGCACGTACAGCCGCACCGCACCCGCCACGAACAGCGCACCCAGCACCGCGGCGCTCACCGTATAGAGGAGCCCGAGCCCCGCCAGCGGCGCCACCACCATCGTGCTCGCCACCAGTACCAGCGAGTAGAGCAGGATCTGCCGGCGCGTCTCGGGTTCGCCATGCGTCACCGGCAGCATGGGGATGCCCGCACGCTCGTAGTCCTCGCGACGGTAAAGCGACAGCGCCCAGAAGTGCGGCGGAGTCCACAGGAAGATGATGCTGGCGAGCAGCACCGCCGGCAGGTCCACGCGCCCGGTCACCGCGGCCCACGCGATCAGCGGTGCCGAGGCGCCCGCGCCGCCGCCGATGACGATGTTCATCGGGGTGCGCCGCTTGAGCCAGACGGTGTAGAACAGCGCGTAGTAGAGAATGGACACGAGCGCGATGACCGCCGACAGCACGTTGGCGACGGCGATCAGCACGCCCATGGCGAGCACGCCGAGCACCACGCCCAGCAGCACGGCGGCCGAGGGCGGCAGCGCGCCCGACGGCAGCGGCCGCGTGCGCGTGCGGCGCATGAGCGCGTCGATGTCGCGGTCGAAGTAGTGGTTGAAGCTCGCCGCGGATGCCGCCGCCAGCGCGATGCCGGCGAGCGTGCCCCACAGCAGGGGCGGCGCGGGCCAGCCGTGCGCCGCGAGCAGCAGCGCGGGCACACCGGTGAACAACACCAGCGACACGATGCGCGGCTTGGTCAGCTCGAGCCAGGCGCCGAACGAGGCCGCCCGCGCCACGGGAGGGGCGGCGCCGTCAGGAAGCTCGTTAGTCAGGCTCATCGCGCCACCGCCTGCGCGAACGCGCGCGCGGGCGCAGGCAGCACGCTCAAACGGAACGTGGCCACGAGCGACAGCGCCAGCATGAACGCGGCATTGGCGAGGTGCATGGCCGACACCCACACCGGAATGCCGAGCAGGATGTTGGCCACGCCGATCGCCACCTGCCCGAGCACGAGCAGGAACAGCAGCGTGCCGATGGTCCGCACCGGCGCGTCCGCGGCGCTGCGCGAGCGCCACGCCACCAGTGCCAGTACGGCGACCAGCGCGTAGGCGCCCAGGCGGTGCGACATCTGCAGGGCCACGAGGCCGATCATGGGTGGAAACCACTCACCATTGCACGTGGGCCAGTCCGGGCACACGAGGCTTGCGTGATTCGTGCTGACCATGCCACCGAGCACGGCCTGCGCCCACAGGGCGGCGGTGGCGAAGCCGAACAGCGGCAGCAGGCCCGCGGGCCGCGCGCGCAGCACCGACTCGCGCTGCCAGCC
>JAYVCN010000412.1:0-5077 GCA_043749875.1 Candidatus Eiseniibacteriota bacterium
TGTATCGCGGCAACGACATCGGCATCCCCGGGCTGTCGTTCGCGTTCCCGGGCGCATCGCAGGACTTCCGGTTCCGCTACTACGACCGCGACGTCGCGCACCTGACGCTGGACGAGCACTATGACAACAGCTGGCTCGAGAACACCAGCATCCGCACCTACTGGCAGCGCGAGCGGCGCAACTTCTTCTCGACCCAGAACCTCGGCGCTTCGCAGTACTCCGGTTTCGGCCTGCCGCCGCGGCCCGGCTCGACCTTCGCGCTGACCGACCAGGATCGGTTCTTCGACCTCAACACCTATGGCGGGCCGGTGCAGCTCACCTCCAAGCGGCACGAGGGCTATCGCTGGACCGCGGGGCTCGATGCGGCCAGTGACCGCACCGGCGGCGACAACGTGCGCCGGCGCACCTACCACTACAACAACGTCGCGGCGCAGGACTCGGCGGGCACGACGGCGGTTCGCACCACGCAGTCCGTGCCGGACGGCCGCTTCGACAACTACGGCGCGTACTTCCAGAACGACTGGTACCTGGCGTCGCGCTGGACACTCAGCACCGGCGGCCGCCTGACGCACTACCACTACCATGCCCAGGCGGGCCTGCTTGCGCCGGGCTTCAGCTTTGCCGACATCAGCAAGAGCAACGACGCGGCGAGCGGTTCGATCGGCCTGGTGTACGAGCCGGTGCAGGACCTGCACCTGTCCGCCAACGTGGCAAACGGCTATCGGCAGCCGAACGCCCAGGACCTGTTCTTCGACGGCGCCGCCAGCGTGGGCTTCGTGGTCGGCAACCCGCAGCTGGATCCGGAGAAGAGCCTGTCGTACGACCTCGGCCTGCGTTGGAGTCACGGTCCGGTCGCCCTGTCGGGAAACTGGTTCATGTCGACGTACAAGGACCTGATCGATGCGCTGCCCGTGGCGTCGGTGCCCGAGGCGCAGGGGCAGCCCACGTTCCAGTACACGAACATCTCCGCGGCGCGCATGTGGGGCGGTGAGGCCGAGGGCGTGATGACGCTGCACCGGGACTGGCGCGTGCGCTCCACGCTCGCCGGCACGGTGGGCGACATCACCAGCGCCGCGGCCATCCAGCGGTTGTATGGCGTCTCGAACACCGCTCAGGCGCCACTCACCGGCGTGCCACCGCTCAAGGGTTCGACGTCGCTGCGCTGGAGCGAACCGCGCGCGCGCGGCTGGATCGAGGCGGGCACGCGCTGGTCGTGGCGCACGAACCGTCTGCCGCTGCCCACCCCCGGCGTCAGCCAGCTGACGACGTTCAAGAAGGAGTGGATGGTGGGCGACCTGTCGCTGGGCGTGATGACGCCGAGTGGTCAGCGCATCGTGGCCGGCGTGCGCAACCTCGCCGACCGCCAGTACCGTCAGGCCCTCGGCTCGCTCGACGAGCCGGGCCGCTCGTTCTTCGCGAGCCTGAGCACGGATTTCTGACCCGGGATCTCTGAAAGGTCCGACACGGAAGCTGCTTCGAACCCCCGGCGGGCGCGTCCCGCCGGGGGTTCCGCCGTTTCTGCCCGCACGCCCGGTTGTGGCACCATGCGGCCGTCAGCGAGCCAGTCCCCTGCCGGCTTCCCGACCGTGCGCACATGGGACCCGGACCTTCCCGGGCCCGGGAGATTGAGATGAACCCAGATTCCAGCCCTGCCGATAAGTTCGACAGCCCCCGCCGCGAGCCCCGGCTCCCGCCGGGACAGGTCAAGACGGACAAGTGGCCGGTATTGCACTACGGCTCGGTCCCGCGTGCCGATCTCGCCGCGTGGGAGCTGCGCGTCGATGGCTTGGTGGAGAACCCCCAGCACTGGACGTGGGACGAGTTCCAGAAGCTCCCGCGCGTGCAGGTGTCCTCCGACATCCATTGCGTGACGCGCTGGAGCCGGTACGACAATCTCTGGGAAGGCGTGGCGCTCAAGGAAGTGCTGCGACGGGCCGTGCCGAAGGGCGCGGCGCGATTCGCGGTCGTGCACGCCGCGCAGGATTTCACCTCGAACCTGCCGCTCACGGAGCTCGACCAGGATGACGTTCTACTCGCAGACCAGCACGATGGCGAAGCGCTCACGCCGGAGCACGGCTGGCCGCTGCGACTGGTCGTGCCGCGGCGCTACTTCTGGAAGAGCGCCAAGTGGGTGTCGCGAGTCGAGCTGGTCGAGCGCGACCAGCCAGGCTTCTGGGAACGAAACGGCTATCACAACGAAGCCGACCCCTGGCGTGAGGAGCGTTTTTCCGACTGGTAGCTCTGCCACCGCCCCGCACCGGGGTCGGTCATGAGCTCTCGCCAGGCCGCACAGCACGCGATCGAATTGCTGGAACTGCAGCTCAAGGAATTGGCGGGGATCCGCAACGCCACCGCGCGTGACCCGAGTTTCAAGAACTGGCGCCAGGCGACGCTGACCGTGATGCAGCGCATCTGGCCAGGCGACCAGGTCCGCTGCGAGCGCTTCCGGCGCACGCCGTTCTCGCCCGCCGACCCGCGTGCCGACGCGCGCGCGGTGCGTGAGTGGTACGGCCGCGGCTGCCAGGAGGCAGCGAAAGTGCTGACGGGATTCATCGAGGACCTGCGTGTCCGTGGGGTGCCGGACGCGTCCGGCAGCGAGTTGGCGGAAGCCCCGGCGAGCGAGTTCGAGGACGGATTCCCGACCGTGCATCTGCCGGCGGGCGATCTGGGCTCGTCCACGAGCGCGTCGGACATGACCGACAACATGCTGGCCGACCTCGATGACACGCTACCGCAGGGGTCCGACCCGTCGTCGCCGGTGCCGCAAAGCCTCCGCGTCGATGTGTCGCCACCGCCCGCGCCGGGTTCGTCCACCGCCGCCGGGGCGACGGCCGACGCACCGCCCGCGAGGAAGGGTCGCAATATGAAGGCCCGGCTACGCGACCTGCTGGGCTTCGCACAACTGTCCGCCAAGGCGCTCGCCGCATTCCCGCGCGAGACGCCCGAGCTTGCCACGAATGCTCCGCTCGCGACCGACCCGCGCGCGCCGCTCGGCGTGGTGCCACTCGGCGATGACGTGGGCCCGGCACCGCAACTGCCTCCGCCGGTCCTGAACGAACCCGCCGCACCCAAGCCCGTGTGGCCCCTGTTGCACAAGCACGCGAGCACCGCCGCGAAGCCGGTGGGCGCGGCCGCCGGCGAGACGGAAACCCATTCGAGCCCGTCGTCGATCATGTCCAGACCCACGACGCTGCGCGCCGCCATCGAGAAGGTGTCGATCGAGTCGCTCATCAGCCCTGCGTTCAGGAACACCGGCGCTGACCAGCCGACGCTCCCGGCCGCGTCCGCGCCCCCGCCGAGTGTGCCGGGATGGCCCACGCTGGGCCCGCCGCGGCCCGCAGCGCCGGCCGCCGGCGAGGACGAATCAGCTGCAGCACCGCCGCCGCCCGCCACCTCGCGGCCGTCGCTTTCGCTGGTACGTCCCGTATTCGACGACCCGGAATTCAGCGCGGACCTCGCGCCGAGCAGCGAGCCTGCGGCACCGAGCGCGGCGACACCGGCAGCGACGCCGGTGCCGCCCACGAAGCAGCCGGCGGCCCGCGCCGGTGCCTCTACTCCCAAGATCGTGCCGCTGCCCCCGCCCGCCTCGCGCATCACACCGCCCGTGCCCGAGGCGCAGGACGAGGTGGAATTCGAGGATGATGCAACCGACACGCCGCCGGCGAAAGTGGACTCCGAGGCGTTCGCGCGTGCGACTGAGGACTTCATGCACTCGTCGCCGGTGCTGGGCGCGACCGGCCGGCGCGTGCAGCGCGGGTCCGACGACCTCGGCTTCGGCGACCCCGATGCCATCGCGGTCGGGAGCATGGTGCAGGACATGGCGCGCATGGGGATTCCCGCCGAGCGCCAGCCCGAAGTGCGGGCACGGCTCCTGGACCTGGCGCGCCGCCTGGAACGCGGCGAGTTGGAGTGGAACGCCTTGCGCAAGGCGGTGTGGTTCGCGATGGAGTACCCGGAACTCGCGCGCCGCATCATGCCGGTGTTGCTGCCCTGGATCGATCGCGCGGCCTGAGCCGCAGCGATCGGTGTCCGCGCCCCGAGAACCGACACGGCGCACGGCAGTCGCGGTATACGCAGGGCGCCCGCGGGCTCACCGCTGCTTTGCGAACCGCGGACCTTGCCCGCGAATCCCTGTGCTACCTTTCGCATCGATACCAGCGGAGGTGATGCGAAATGGACCTGGACCGTTTTACCGTCAAGTCCCGCGAGGCACTCGAGCGGGCGCAGCGGATCGCACGCGACCGCTCGCATCAGGAACTGCGCCCCGAACACCTGCTGGCCGCGTTGCTCGATGAGCGGGCCGGTACCGTCGCCGCGGTGCTGCAGAAACTGGGCGTCAACACGGCGGCGCTTGCGAAGGCCAGTGAAGCGGCACTCGCGGGCCTGCCGCGCGTGCAGGGCGGCGCGGCGTACCTGGGGCAGGACCTGCGCGCGGTGCTCGATGGCGCTGAGGACCACGCCGCGCGGTTGAAGGACGAATTCGTGAGCGTTGAGCACATGCTGATGGCGCTCGCCGACCCGGCCCACGCCCACGCCGCGCAGCGCACGCTGACCAGCGCGGGCGTCACCGCGGACGCGCTACTCAAGGCGCTCGCCAACGTGCGCGGCGGGCAGCGCGTGACCGACGACAGCCCCGAGGACAAGTACCAGGCGTTGAGCAAGTACGGGCGCGACCTCACCGCCGCGGCGCGCACGGGCAAGCTCGACCCGGTCATCGGCCGCGACGACGAGATCCGCCGCGTGGTGCAGGTGCTGGCACGCCGCACCAAGAACAACCCGGTATTGATCGGCGAGCCCGGCGTGGGCAAGACCGCCATCGCCGAGGGGCTGGCGCAGCGCATCGTCAACGGCGACGTGCCCGAGAGCTTGAAAGACAAGCGCGTCATCGCGCTGGATCTGGGCGCGCTCATCGCGGGTGCCAAGTTCCGCGGCGAGTTCGAGGACCGGCTGAAGGCGGTGCTCAAGGAAGTAACTTCATCTGACGGCCGGGTCATCCTATTCATCGACGAGATGCACACCCTGGTGGGCGCTGGAGCCGCTGAGGGTGCCATGGATGCGGGCAACATGCTCAAGCCGG
>JAYVCN010000413.1:0-3661 GCA_043749875.1 Candidatus Eiseniibacteriota bacterium
CGGGCGGCGCCATGCCACGCATGGCGCGGACGTTGTGACAGTCGGCCACACCCGCCCATGCCGGCGCGAACGTCGGGTCGAGTTCGAGTGCGCGGCGGAAGTGTCGCAGGCACAGATCGATCGCCTGCGGTGAGCCGGCGGAGAACGTGTGCCGACCCTTCAGGTACTCGATGTGCGCCTCGGCGTTCACGGCCGTGTGCGCAGCGAGGCGCGACGCCTCGCGCGGCGTCACCTGGATGGCGATCTCTCGCGCCACGGTCTCCGCAACCGCGTTCTGCAGCCCCAACACGTCCTCGAGCTGGCGATCGTAGCGCTCGGCCCACAGCGTCTCGTCGGTGCGCGCCGACACGAGTTGCAGACTGATGCGAACGCGATCGCCCAGCAGCAGCGCCGAGCCTTCGAGCACGGCATCCACGTTGAGTTCGCGCGCGATCTCGGGCAGTCCCTTGGGTGATCCCTTGTATCTCATGGCCGACGTGCGCGAGATGACGCGCAGCGCCTTGATGCGTGCCAGGTCCGAGATGAGCGCCTCGGTCATGCCGTCGGCGAAGTACTCCTGCGTCGGGTCCTTCGACACGTTGGCCAGCGGTAACACCGCCAGCGAACGGATGACGTCGCGCGTGGGCTCGGCCGAGCTCGCGATCCCTCGCGTGTCGCCGAGCCGACGCAGCGCCTCGCTGACGCTGCCTGCCGTGGCCGGCCGCTGCGCGGCGTCCTTGCGCATGCACGCGTCGATCAGCCGGTCAAGCTCGAGTGGCGCTTGCGGCCGCAGCGAGCGGACGGGCGGCGGCGCGCTGTTCAAGATCTCGAACATGAGCGCTTCGGCGCGGTCCTTGATGAACGGCCGGCGCCCGGTGGTCATCTCGAACAACAGGACACCCAGCGCATAGACGTCCGTGCGCTTATCATCCGCTTCGCCGAGCAGCTGCTCGGGCGCCATGTAGGGGAGCGAGCCGAGGATCATGCCGGTCTGCGTGAGCCCGGCCGCGGTCTGGGCGCCGGACAGAAGCCGTGCCAGGCCGAAGTCGAGGATCTTCGGCGCACCGGCGGCCGTGAGCACGATGTTGGCCGGCTTCAGGTCGCGGTGCAGGAACCCCTGCCCGTGCGCGTCATCCAGCGCGGCGCCGATGGCCGCACCCACCCGAAAGACCTCTTCCAGCCCGAGCGCACCGGCCAGCAATCGGTCCTGGAGCGTGCCACCGCTGACCCACTCCATGACCAGGAAGTCCACCCCATCCTGCGCGTCGAAGTCGAACACGGTCGCAACACCCGGGTGCGAGAGCCGCGACAGCACGTGCGCCTCACGCCGGAAGCGCTGGCGCGTGGTGCTGTCGGCGAGCGCGCCCGGAGCCAGCACCTTCACCGCCACTTCGCGGTCGAGATGCTCGTCGTGCGCCTTCCACACCACGCCCATGCCGCCCTCGCCGATTTTCTCGAGCAGTCGGTAGTGAGCGAGCGTGTTACCTGGGGACTGCGACATGGGGGCTCCTCCCGGACCGCGCGCAGTCTAGTGCAGCGTTCGCGACGCGGGAAGCCACGCGCCTCAGCGCAACGGCACCTTGGCCGCAACCACCGGCACCATCCACACGGCGTAACGAGTCGGGTCACGGATGTCGGCGATCATCTGGTCGAAGTAGGCCTTCGCTTCGACAGCGCTGAAGCGCGTCAGCTCGCTGATGGGCTCCACATAGCCGTCGCGCCATGCTGAGATGATCTCCGCGAACGTCTCGCGCGGCACGCGCAACGTGTCGACGATAACGTAGTCGATGCTGATGGCCGTGAGCCCGAGCGCGTGCAGGATGCTGTACGCGTTCCGGCCCACGAACAGGTCGGTGCCGGTGGCCTCGCCGAAGCGCGCGGGAGTCTCGTGCCAGAACCCGCTCGGATCGAGCGCGCCCCGCTGAAAGTGCAACATCCCGTAGTCCTCGGGAATCAGGTGCAGCCGGCCGCCCGGCTTGGTGACGCGCGCGAGCTCGGCGATGACCCTGTCCGCATGCGGGATCGAGTGAATGACGTGCCGGCACACGGTGAAGTCGTAGCTGTCATCCGCCGCCGGCAGCTCGAAGATGCTCTGATGTTCGAACCGGAGCCGCGGGCCGAACCTGGCGTGGCGCTCGCGCGCCAGATCCAGGTGCGGGTCGATGATGTCCACGCCCAGCACCTCGGCGTGCGGGAACATCTCCGCCAGGCGCGAGCTGCAATCCCCGGTGCCGCAGCCGGCGTCGAGGATACGCACCTCCGGCAGCAGCCCGTAGCGTCGGATGAGCTGGGCTTCCTGTGGCCAGATGGCCTGCGTCTGCGCCTCCAGCGTGCGCACCATGGACTCATCGGCCATCTGCTTGCCGTGGGGGTTCAAGTCAGTCACAACGGGCTCCTGGGGACCTCGCGCAGGTCGGGGTGTCGAAGTCGTGCAGGTGAAGCGTCAGTAGCCGACGTGGACGAAGGCCTGCAGCTCGTCCGCCTTCGGTCCGCCGTGATCGATCGAGAAGTGCGTCCAGTCGAGCGCCACGCGCGCGTTCGGGTTCACGTAGTAAGACAGGTTGAGCGCCGTCTGCAGCGCGCTCGAGGCGTCCACGCCGCCTGCAGCGGGGATGCGACTCTGCTCCAGCCGCCCGGTGGCCACCCATTTGCCATCCTTGTCGAGCAGGCCGATGGCCTCGAGCATGCCGGTGTTGACGTCCTTCGCCGACGTGACGTCACTGAAGTGTTCGAGCGTCACGGCCGGAATCAACACGAAGCGGTTCGTCCCCGGCGCCAGGTACGCGCTCAGGTCGGTCTGCATGTGCGTCGAGGCATCCTTGCTGACCGCTCGCGGATCCTGCCGCTCGAGCCGGACGCGGGCCGTGATCATGCTGTTGCCGATGTCGCGGCACAGCCAGCCATAGACGTTCTCGAGCTGGTTCTTGTTGCTCACGCCCGCCTTGGCCTGTGTGCGATCACTGTTCACCACCCCGGCGGCGTAGGTCCAGCCCGTGGCCCTGCCATTCAGCTCGACGCCTGTATTGTCCTGCGTCCACGCGCTGAGATACCCCGCCATCGTGGTGCGCCGCGCGTCCGAGAGGTAGGGGATCTCGCCGTCGAAGATGCCGGCCTTCACATTGAGCCTGCCATCCGCCGCGACATCGTCGAACTGCACGAAAGCCATGCCCGTCGTCAGCACGCCCGTTTCGTCCGCGAAGCCGTTGTCGAAATGGAACGTCACCTTTTCGGCCAGCGTGCCGGCGGTATGGAATTCGACCCAGTTCTGACGGAACGCCGACTGTGTCGTGGTCACGCGAGCCGGCCCGCCCGTGTCGAGATCCGTGCGCAGCCAATGCGCGCCGACGTTACCGATCAGCGACAGCGGGAAGCTCTCCTTCTCCCACGGCGAGGTGCCCTTCTCGCCGGGCATGCGATAGCCGTTCTGCTTGAACGCCATGCCGAATTGGTTCAGGCGCGGAAACGCGATGTGGCAGGTCGTGCACGGGACCTTCTTGTCGCGGGCGAACAGCGGCAGCGCGCCGGCGGGACGGGGGGCGATCAGCTCCACGACGGCGATCAGCAGCGTGACCAGGCCGATGCTGTTCCTCAAGGTTCGGTACATGAAATCTCCTAGAGAGACGGCGCGGCCGGCGGCAAGAAGCGTAGGGGGAGAGGACATGGAACGCTTCCATGCCACTCC
>JAYVCN010000414.1:0-2917 GCA_043749875.1 Candidatus Eiseniibacteriota bacterium
CCAGCAGGAGGTCGCAGCCCGGATAGAACTGCGACGGTACCGCCGGCCCGATGCCGGGAGGCGGCGCCGCGGCGGCGACGGCGAGTAGTGCGAGCACGGCGAGCGCAGGAACTACGCGCGCGATGGCCCGGCGAGTCATCGCACGATCACCACGCGTTCGACGTCATGGCCGCCGGCCGAATCGCGCGCGTGCACGAAGTACACGCCGGATGGGAGTGCCGCGCCACCCCGCGCACCGCGCGTCAGGCTCCACGTGCCGGCGGCGCCGCCCTCACCCGTGGCCACACGGCGGCCGCGCGCGTCCAGCACCTCGAGCTTCACCGGGCCAACCGCGCCCGACCACGTGACCTCGGCAAGCTCATGGGTGGGATTGGGCGAGATCTGCATGCGGATGCCGTCGCGCGCGCGGGGCGCGCCGACGCCCAAGCCGGGCAGTGGCCGGCCGACGATGGTGAACGCGAGCGCACGGCTCGGCACCTGACCCCACGCGTCGGTCGGCAGCAGTCGCGCATACATCGGCCCGATCCTCGACGAGAAGTCCGCACTCTCGCCACCCGTGAGAGTCCGGGCGAGGAACTGGTAGAACGTGCCGCTCCGCACATACAGCCAGTAGTCGTGGCCCGGCTGCAGCGTGATCGTGTGGTCGAAGTCGACGTGCGACGCCCAACGCGGCGCGGGCTCCCAGTAGAAGAACTCACCGAACAATGCCTCGACCAAGGTCGGCGGCATGGTGGTGGCGGGCTCACCCAACACCGCGCCGTCGACGACACCCACGACGGCGTTAGGAGCGGAGGGCATGAGCGCCGCGCCCGCCTGGGTCGAGCCGGGACCGCTCGCGACCGCCAGCTCGATCCAACGCAGCTCGACCGCCTCGGGAACGCGGAAGCGTTGCGCGATCTCCTGTGTCCCAGCGGGAATCGTCGCGTCGGTTCGCCGCACGCTCTGCGCCACGCGCAGCGCCTGCACGTCAGCATCGCCGGTGCAGATCGCGTGCGCGATCACCGGGTGCGCGCCGGGTAGCGGACTGCGCGTGCCGTCGATCGCCACGAGGCTTGCCGCAGGCATGACGCTGTTTCCGGACGCATCGAAGAACGTCTCGACATGGTAGCCGGGCGAGGGGCTCCCCCCACGCACCTCAATGGCAATTGTCTGACGCGGCGGCTCCGCCACACCGCTCAGGCTCCGCGTCACGATCGGTGGCACGAAGCGCACGGCGGGAACACTGTTCGTGACGTAGTAATTCATGCGCGAGGGGTCGAACCGCTCAGCGCGCAGTGCGATCGCCGAAGGATCCGGCGCGAGCGTCAGCGGATCACACTCCCTGATCCGCAGGTCCGCGTCGGTCCAGCCGTTCGCTTCGGCGCGCAGGCTGCACGCGGCCACGGTCATGCCCACCGGAAGCGGCTGGGTCACTCCCGACCCCTCGAGGATGGTGGTGAGCGAACCGCCGCCCGCCAAGGTGGGCTGCGTGCAGTAATTGAACAGCGGCGGCGGCGCGGGCATCATCGGCGGCGGCCCCGCACCGGCAAGCGCCAGCAGCGCGAGCACGGCCAGCGCTGGCAATGCGCGCACGATCATCCGTTGCCTCATCCGAGGGCCCTCCGACCGCGAGACCATGCTGGGGGACCTTCAAGACTAGGCGCCGCCCACACAGGGCGGCCAGTCAATTCCGGTGGTGTCTTGCCCCCGCGGGAAGGTGTCCCATCGCAACAGGTTCTAACCTTATCCTTATCAGCATGCCCCAGCCCGTTCCGGGCCCCCCGGTAGGCACGCTGTTGCCGCGCGCCAGGTACCAGAGCGCGCCGTCGGCGCCGACGCGCAGGTCCACCGGGCCGGGCACGCGCGTGTGGCCGAACGCTACCGCCCGAGCTGGTGTGCCGGGTGCGAGCCAGCGGATCTCGTTCGCGCAGTAGTCCGCGAAGAAGTAGCCGTCGCGCCATTCGCTCGGGAAGCTCGGGCGCGCGGGCGAATAGAACGCTCCTCCAGTGATGGCGCAGCCGTGCTCGTGCGAGTACGAGTAGAGCGGGTCCACCAGCTTCGGCTGGTGCCCCGGGCCCTCGAGCATGGGCCAGCCGAGGTTGTCGCCGGCCTTCACTTCATCCACCTCTTCATAGCGACTGCCGCCGACATCGTTCACGAACACGCGGCCGGTGCGAGGTTGGATGTCGAACGAGAACGCGTTCCTGAAACCCCGCGCCCAGATGGCGGCGTGGCGGCCGCGTGTGCTGGTGGGGAACGGATTGTCGGCGGGGACGCTGCCGTCCGGGCGCATGCGCAGGAGCTTGCCCGCGGTGGAGGCGAGGCTCTGCGACAGCGAACCGTCGCCACACTCGCCCGACGAGGCGTACAACATGCCGTCGCGCCCGAATCGCAGCGCGCCGCCCACGTGCTGGTGCGCGGCGTGCGTATCGAATTCGTAGACAATGGTGCCGGCGTCGGCCGCCGTGTCTCCGGCCGCGCGGTAGTACGCGATGACGTTGTGCCGCGTCGGCTCGAGCGCGGTGTACAGCACGTACACGCGGTGTGTGCGCGCGAACGCGGGGTCGAACACCACACCGAGCAGGCCTTCTTCTTCCAGGGCGCGCGTGGGCACCGTCACGAACGGCCGGGCGAGCAATCGTCCGGCGCGCACGACGCGCAGTGGCCCGGGCTGTTCGCACACGAACACCCGGCCATCCGGCGCCAGCGCCATGCTCACCGGGCTGTCGAGCGAGTCGGCGACGACGGTCTCGGTGAACCCGGCACGGATCGCGCCCACGAAGTGGTCACCGGCGTGTGGCTGGCGCGGAACTGGGGCCGCGTGTGCCGGGCGAACGAGCAAAAGCATCAGCAGGCTCACGCTCGTTCTCGCGATGGTCACCATGGCGCGCAGGCTATCACCGCGAGCGCTGCGCGGCAGGGCGGCGTTGCGCTACAG
>JAYVCN010000415.1:0-6179 GCA_043749875.1 Candidatus Eiseniibacteriota bacterium
CGAGTCGGGCGGTGTTCGCGATGCAGCCCGCGATCATCGGCGAGGGAGTACTCGCGTCACTGCCCGGCGGGCTCGAAGCGTGGCTCAACGTCAACACACGCGCCGAGCTGGACGAGGCCGAGCGCCGGCTCGTCGCGCGGGAACGCGCGTGAACGCCGCCACGGATCCAGCCACGCTGACGCGCGCGCATGCGCTGCTCAACGCACAGGCGCCGGGCACGCGCGCGTTCTGGTTCTACGATCTCGACGCCATTTTCGAGCGCGCGAGGCGCATGGCGTCGGTGTTCGCGAGGATCGAACCAAGGATTGCCTACGCGCTCAAGGCCAACGGGTTACCGGCCATCGCTCGCACTCTGCGTGAAGCCGGCCTGCACGCCGATGCCGGCTCACTCGGCGAGCTGGAACTGGCGGATGCGTGCGGCTTCGATGCCGCGCACCGCACGCTGTCCGGGAATGGCCGCACGCCGGAGGAAGCGGCGTGGGCGGCCGAGCACGGCGTGGCGGCGGTGAGCGCCGATACTCCGGAGGAGCTCGAACTGCTCGAGCAGGCGGCCGCGCACGCGGGCGCGCGGTTGCACGTTGCGCTGCGCGTGAACCCCGGCATCGTCGCGGGTGGGCACCGGCACATCGCCACCGGGCACAGCGCCAGCAAGTTCGGGATGAGCGCTGCGCAGGCGCTTGCCAGCTGGCAGGCACGCGCGCGCTGGCCGCACCTCCTTGTGGATGGGGTGCACCTGCACGTGGGCTCGCAGATCGATTCGACGGAGCCGCTGCTCGCCACGGCGGTCGCGGCACTCGCGCTCGCGGCAGAGTCCGCAGGTCGCGGCGCGCCGCTCGCGAGCATCAACCTGGGCGGCGGCTTCGGCGTGGACTACGCCGGCGATGGCGACGGCCTGGATCTCGCGGGCTACGCCGACGCGATTCACGCGCTGCCCGGTGCGCAAAGTGTGCAGTGGTGCTTCGAGCCCGGGCGCTGGCTCGTGGCAAAGGCCGGCACGCTCGTGGCCGAGGTGCTGTGGGACAAGCACCGCGACGATGCCGACGGCGAGCATCGCTTCGTCGTGCTCGCGGCGGGCATGAACGACCTGTTGCGTCCGGCGCTCTACGGCGCGCGGCATCGCATCGTCGCCCTCGGCGCTGCGAGCGGCACACGCGCAGCGGAAGGGGCGCCGCTCACGCCTGCCGATGTCGTGGGCCCGGTATGCGAATCGTCCGATTCCTTCGCCACCGCCGTGCTGCTGCCGTCGCTCGAACGCGGTGCACTGGTCGCCATCCTCGACGCCGGCGCATACGGTGCCGCAATGTCATCCAACTACAATGGTCGCGGGCGATTGGCGGAAGTGGTGCACCTGAAGGGTGAGATTGTGGTCGCGCGCGCGGCGGAGCCGGCCCGCGCATCTTGACTCCGCTCGTGCGCGCGCCGAGACTGGCGCGCCCAACCCCTTGATGAGTGTTCCCTCGCGCCCGTCACCGGCCCCGCGACGCCGACGCTTGTGAGACAGGGCGCAAGGCGGATCGTCAGATGGCAGGAGTCGCGTGCCTGACGCCCGCAGTCCGCAGACCCAGAGGTCCATCATGCTGCAGGTCGTGTGCATCAAGCAGGTGCCTGACACCGAGACGCGCGTGAAGGTGGCGGCCGATGGCCGCTCGCTCGACCCGGCCGGTGTCACGTTGATTCTGAATCCCTATGACGAGTTCGCGCTCGAGCAGGCGCTGCGCGTGAAGGAACAGCTCGGCGCGGGTGAGGTGGTGGTGGTGTCGCTGGGGGGCGCCGCCGTCCAGACCACGCTCCGGAACGCACTCGCCATGGGCGCCGATCGCGCGATCCATCTCAAGACTGACGCCAGCGCCCCGGACGCGCTCGCCGTGGCGAAAGCCCTCGCTGACGCGATCCGCCCGCTCGACGCGGGCCTGGTGTGGCTTGGCAAGCAGGCCGTGGACGACGATGGTGCGCAGGTCGGCCCTATGCTCGCGACGCTGCTCGGCCGCCCGTGCGTGAGTGTGCTGGCGAAGTTCGAACTGGCGGGGAACACGGCCAAAGTCGAGCGCGAGATCGAGGGCGGGCGCGAGCTCGTCGAGGTGCCGCTGCCGGCCGTGTTCACCACCGACAAGGGCCTGAACGAACCGCGCTATGCGTCGCTCAAGGGCATCATGGCTGCGAAGAAGAAGGTGATTGAAGAACGCCCCGTCGAGCTCGGCGCGCCCCACCTCGAGCGCATCGCGCTCGAGCTGCCGCCGCCGCGCGCCGCCGGTCGCATCGTGGGCGAGGGCGCCGCCGCGGTCCCCGCATTGATCAAGGCGCTGCGCGAGGAGGCCAGGGTCCTATGAGCGTCCTCGTCTACATCGAGCAGCGTGACGGCCACATCCGCCCGGTCGCGCGCGAAGCGCTGGGCGAGGCGAAGCGGCTCGCCGCCTCGCTCGGCGGGCCCGTGACCGCCGTCCATTGCGGCGCCAACGACGCAGGGCTCGCCCAACTCGGTGAGGCCGGGGCGGACAAAGTCCTGTTCGCGAAGCACGATGCGTTCGCGCGCTACGACGGCGCCGGCTACGCGGTCGCGGTCGCGGCGGCGGCCAGGCTGACGAGCGCCAAGTTGGTGCTGTTCGCCGCCTCGTCGCTCGGCAAGGACCTCGCGCCGCGCGTGGCCGCGCTGCTCGGCGTGGGCCTCGCCGCCGACTGCACCGCGCTCGATGCGAGCGGTGGCAAGTTGACGGCGAAACGGCCGGTCATGGCGGGCAAGGCGTTCGAGAAGCTGGCGTTCCCGCTGTCGCCGGCCATGGCGACGCTTCGACCGAAAGTCTTCGCGGCCGCGCCGCCCGAGGCGGGGAAGAGCGCGGCGGTCGAACCGCTCGCGTTCGACTGGGATGCGAACGTGCCGCGCGCGGTCGTGACCGCCACGAACAACGCCTCCGGCGACAAGCCCGACCTCACCGAGTCCGAGATCATCGTGTCCGGCGGCCGCGGCTTGAAGGGCCCCGAGAACTTCTCATTGGTCGAGGCGCTGGCGGACGCGCTCGGCGCCACGGTCGGCGCCTCGCGTGCGGTGGTCGACGCCGGCTGGCGTCCGCACGGCGACCAGGTGGGGCAGACCGGCAAGACCGTGTCGCCGAAGCTCTACGTGGCGGTCGGCATCTCGGGCGCGATCCAGCATCTCGCGGGCATGTCCTCGTCGCGTTGCATCGTGGCCATCAACAAGGACGCAGACGCACCCATCTTCAAGGTCGCGGACTACGGCGTCGTGGGCGATCTGTTCGAGGTGGTGCCGGCCCTCACCGAGGCGATCAAAAAGTTGCATTGATGCAAGCGCCACAGTGGCTTGACGGTTCCCGGCGCGCCGCGTAGCTTCCGCTGTTCGAGGGCGCACCATGCGCTCCGACCCGGAGGATCGCGCTCGTCATGCTCGAGTACTTACCCGTCTTGCTCTTCGTGGCGGTGGGGTTGGGCTTCGGGGCGGTGACGATCGCCGCGTCGACGCTCATCGTCCCGCGTCGCGTCACCCCCGAAAAGGTGTCGGCGTACGAATGCGGCGTGGACCCGGTGGGCGATGCGCGGGGCCGGTTCAGCATCAAGTTCTACATGGTGGCCGTGTTGTTCATCCTGTTCGACATCGAGGCCGTGTTCCTCTACCCATGGGCGGTCGCGTTCCACCAGCTGGGGCTCTACGGTCTCATCGAGATGGTGCTGTTCATCGTCATCCTGCTCGCGGGCTATCTCTACCTGCTCAAGAAGCGCGCGCTGGAGTGGGAATGACCGCCCGCCCGCGAGGCCACCGCCGATGACCGACCATTCGGATAACCCGTTCCGCACGCTGGCGGGAGCTGCCGGCCCCGTGCAGCCCGCTTCCGATCTCGTCATGCCGCAGGGGCCGATCAGCGACGAGGACCGCTTCCGCGAGGAGCTCGAGAAGGGCATCGTCTTTACAACGGTTGAGAGTGTGGTGAACTGGGCGCGCGCCAACGCCATCTGGCCGCTCGGCTTCGGGCTCGCGTGCTGCGCCATCGAGATGATGGCCATCGCCGGCCCGCGCTTCGACGTGTCGCGCTTCGGCGCCGAGGTGTTCCGCGGCAGCCCGCGCCAGGCCGACCTGATGATCGTGGCTGGTCGCGTCAGCATCAAGATGGCGCCGGTGCTGCGCCAGCTCTACGACCAGATGCCGGATCCCAAGTGGGTCATCGCGATGGGCGCGTGCAGCTCGTGCGGCGGCGTGTTCAACAACTACGCGATATTGCAGGGCGTCGACAAGATCGTGCCCGTCGACGTGTATGTGCCTGGTTGCCCGCCACGGCCCGAGGCCCTTCTGCACGGCATCATGAAACTGCAAGAGAAGATCCTGACCTCGAAGGTCGAGATCGGACCGTTCCCGCGGAAGAAACGCAAGGGAGCTGCGTAATGTCGCTCGCCCCCGAGCGCGTCGAGCAGAAGCTGCGCGAACGCTTCCCCGGCGTGGCGTTCGAGCGCCAGGTGGGCGAGGCGGTGCGCGACCACACGCTCTACCTGCCGGCCGAGCACCTGGTCGAGGTGTGCACCTACTTGCGGGACGACCCGGAGTGCGCGTTCGTCATGCTGTCGTGGATGGGCGGCGCCGACTACCTGCCGCGCGTGCCGCGCTTCGAGTGCGTCTACAGCCTGCTGTCGCTCACGCACGTGGCGCGCTTCACGCTGAAGGTTCGCGTGCCCGAGGAGCAGCCGCGCGTGCCGACGCTGTGCGGGGTGTGGCCGACCGCCAACTGGCACGAGCGCGAGGCGTATGACTTCTACGGCATCACGTTCACCGGGCACCCGGACCTGACGCGCATCCTGCTGCCCGAGGACTGGGTGGGCTGGCCGCTGCGGAAGGACTCGCCGCTCGGCTACGAAGAGGTGGCGTTCACACACAACACTCCGGGCCGCACCGTGCCCGCACCGGCGCTCAAGAAGCTCGCCCCAAAAAAGGTCCGCTACCGTGCGCAGTGAGACCATGACGCTCAACATGGGGCCGCAGCACCCGTCCACGCACGGCGTGCTGCGCGTCGCGCTCGAGCTGGACGGGGAGAACGTCGTCGGCTGCAAGCCGATCATCGGCTACCTGCACACCGGCATGGAGAAGCAGGCGGAGTACAAGACCTACACGCAGTCCATCCCGCAGACCGACCGCATGGACTACCTGTCGCCGATGAGCAACAACCTGGCGCTGTGCCTGTCGGCCGAGAAGCTGCTGGACATCACCGTGCCGGCGCGCGTGCAGGCGATCCGCGTGCTGCTCACCGAGCTCACGCGCATCAGCGCGCACTGCGTGTGGCTCGGCACGCACGCCATCGACATCGGCGCGCTGACCGTGTTCTGGTACTGCTTCCGCGAGCGCGAGAAGGTGCTGTCAATCTACGACATGGTATCCGGCGCGCGCATGACCGCCAGTTACTTCCGCGTGGGCGGCCTCGCGATGGACATCCCCGCAGGCTTCCTCGAGCGCTGCGAGAAGTTCGTGGACGAGATGCCGGCGCACGTCGACGAGTACGAGTCGCTGCTGACCAAGAACCCGATCTGGCTCGCGCGCACGAGGGGCGTGGCGCCGCTCGCCGCGGCCGACGCGCTGGCGTGGGGCGTCACCGGACCCTCGCTGCGCGGTTCGGGCGTGGACTGGGATTTGCGCAAGAGCATGCCCTACTCGGGCTACGAGACTTATGATTTTGACGTCCCGCTGGGACGTCAGGGCGACGCCTATGACCGCTTCACGGTGCGCGTCGCCGAGATGCGCCAGTCCACGCGCATCGCCAAGCAGGCCATCGCGCGCGTGCGCGAGCTGGGGGAGAAGGGTGAGTACCGGCTGCGCGACTTCAAGTACGTGCTGCCGCCCAAGGAGGAGGTCAAGACCTCCATGGAGGCGCTCATCCATCACTTCAAGATCGTCGCGCACGGCTTCTTCCCGCCCGTGGGCGAGGCCTATGCCGCGGTCGAGGCGCCAAGGGCGAGCTGGGCTTCTACTTCGTGAGCGACGGCTCGTCGCGGCCGTGGCGGATGAAAGTGCGCGCCCCCTCGTTCGTGAACCTGCAAGCGCTGCCCGTGATGGTGCAGGGCAAGCTCGTGGCCGACGTCATCGCGGCGATCGGCAGCATCGACATCGTGCTCGGGGAGATCGATCGATGAGCCACGGCACTGTGATGCCCGTTGCCGGCCCTGCCTCGCTGGCGTGGTCCGAGAAGGCG